>NZ_JAKJSY010000067.1:0-26406 GCF_050337445.1 Vibrio minamisatsumaniensis
ACTCAAAACAGAGATGTATCACAACCAAAGCTTTGAAGATGCAGATGCACTGATAGAGAAAATTAAAGAATACATCGAGTACTACAATACCAAACGTATAAAAGTGAAACTAAAAGGCCTGACTCCGATAGAATATCGAACTCAGGCCTTGAAAGCCGCTTAACAGAAATGTCCAACTTTATGGGGTCACTTCATAACAGTGGCTCTTTTCAATCACCAACCGTAATTACTTACGACGGTTTTTAATTCGCTTCATCATAGTCAAACGACGTTCAGCGCTTGCTTGATCTTGTGGCTCTTCGTTCGCGTTATTCTTACGGCCCTGACGGTTTTTGTAAGCCGATTTGGTGTTCAGCTTCTCGATGTAAGCATCACGTTTCTTCGGTTCATAACCCGGTTGTTCAACACGGCGAATACGCTGTTGAATCAGTTTTTCAACTTGAACAACAGTCAGCTCTTCTTCGCGGTTAACGAAAGAGATTGCGTGACCTTGTTTACCTGCGCGACCTGTACGACCAATACGGTGAACATAATCTTCCGCTAGGAAAGGCATGTCGTAGTTAATTACGTGCGGTAAGTCTTCGATATCAAGGCCACGAGCCGCAACGTCGGTTGCCACCATCACACGTGCTCTACCTTCTTTGAAATCATCCAACGCACGACGACGAGCGCTTTGCGCTTTATCACCGTGACAAAGTACCGCTTTAATACCGTCAAGCTTAAGCTCTTTAACTACATTATTCGCTGTTTCTTTGTAGTTCACGAACACAAGCACCTGACGCCAGTTTTTTCGGCCGATAAGCTCAGAAAGCAGTTCAGTTTTACGTTCTTGATCCACTGGGTAAACCACGTGACCAACAGTCGCAGCCGTTGAGTTTTCGCGCTCAACACTAATACGTTTTGGTTTACGCAGAATATCAACAGACAGTTGGTTTAACTGAGTCGAAGTCGTTGCCGAGAACATCATGATTTGCGGTGATGTTTCTACATCCAACATGATCTTACGAACGGCATTGATAAAGCCCATATCAAGGATACGGTCAGCTTCATCAAAGACTAGAAACTCTAGGTTGGCAATAGACACGTTACCCGCTTCTAAGTGCTCTTCTAAACGGCCAGGTGTTGCAACCAAAATATCGACACCCAGTTCTAGTTGACGAACTTGTGAAGACATTTTATTACCACCGTAAACCGCAGCAACGCTCAGTTCTGTGTATTTAACGTAGTCTTTGATATTTTGAGCGATCTGCGCAGAAAGCTCACGAGTTGGAGCAAGAATAAGGCCGCGAGCCGTCCCTCTCGACGCTTTTTTACCGCTGTTCAAAAGGTGTTGGATAACAGGCAATGAAAATGCCGCTGTTTTACCCGTACCGGTTTGAGCAGTAGCAAAAATATCATGGCCTTTACGAGCCATTGGAATCGCTTTTTGTTGAATTGGAGTGAGTTTTTCATAACCACACTCAGTCAACGCTTTGACTAATTCAGGAGCAAAACCTTGAGAGGAAAATGACATTGTTACGGGTTCCTTAAGCAGACAGCCTACATTCTTATTTCAGCCGAGCACTATAAAGTAATTAGAGTGATTTATCTCACATTTATCGTGATGTAACGCAAACTTTCTCATTTAATCTGATGTTTACCCCGCCTTAAACGAAGTAAACACCGAGATCCTTGGTTCAAGCTGCCAAAACAGGGCTATTTGATGCCACACAGCTTGAGTAGAATCTGTTCGAGATCGCCCCACGGCATGATCTGAGAGTCGATCACTTCCAGTCGAGATTCAAAACCATCAAGCGTAATTTCGTTCACAGACACCACTTGATTGGCCACATTGAATGCGTAGCAACCTTGGTCGGTGTTCACTACCGCTTTTACACGTTCAGCGGTTAGATCCGACAACAGAGAGAATAGCGCATCGAAGTCGAACTTATGCTCTGCGCCAAACAACCAACCACAACTAAAATAGCCCTGTCCTTTATTCTCTTTACGGATGAAAGCTTCACCGGGAGGAAGTTGGAATTGAGGCTCTTGTTCAGCGTGATCGTGGTGGTGCGCTTCAATATGAGATGAAGCACTGCCGTATACTCTTTCAATGTCCAACACTTCCAATGGCACTTCACCGTCATGGATTAGCTTGTGAAAGACTTTTGCTGGCGTTTGATCCGTCACCCAATCATTAAACACATCGATATCTTCAGAATGAACGAGATCGACCTTGGTTCCAATGATCACATCAGCACTGTCTAATTGATCATTAAAATTCTGATTCGAGGTGTACTTTTCATTGGATAGATTTCGTGGGTCAACCAAACCAAGCGTCGCTTTTAAATCAACATAAGGTGTGTACTGATCTGAAGTCAGTGTCGCAATCACTTGTTTAGGGTGACCAAGCCCTGTCGGCTCAATCAATAAACGGTCTGGTTTTTGACGAAGTAACGCATTAATACCCACCGACATAGGAACACCCGCAGTACAGCACATGCATCCACCCGGCACTTCTTTAATCAAAGCACCTTGATCTGTCATCAATGCACCGTCAATGCCGATTTCCCCGAACTCATTAACCAGAACAGCCCAGTTTTCATTCTCAGGTTTATTTTTTAGCAGGTTCAAGATGGCTGTCGTTTTACCAACACCCAAGAAACCCGTAATGATGTTTGTAGGAACTTTTTTAGTCATATCAGTTCTCCTTTTTAAGGGAGTATATACTCAATCACCCAAAAGTTGACCCCAATCGATTGTTTACACTGAGATTCGTTAATAGAGGTTGGAGCGATAATAATCAGAAGAGATAAGCAAAATGCGGAAATGGGATGCTCCAGACGAACTAAAGGCGTACTTACTCAGTACGCCTCACCCTCGTTACTCAATCGTGAGTTCGCGAATCAGGAAGTCTTATATATCGACCTGAACATTTAACGAGGAACTAAAACTTTGTTTCTGAATCCATCCAAATTGTGTGTAAAACCTCACTTCTCCTTGCGGTTCGTTATGTTGCTTTACGATTTAACTATGGTTCATCTTGGGTGAAATTCAAGTAACCACCAAATAATTGAACAATTTTGTGACAGCGATTCCACTCTTGCTTATAAATGGAATTCAACTTTGCATCTTTACTGCTATAGGATTTGTATATGACGCGTATAATTTACTGCAACATCAAAGCATCAATTCAGGAAACTTACCTTAATGACAAAAAGAGAGAAAATTAAGCAGTCCCTTTTAGCAAAAGTGCCAAGGGACGCTATCAACCAATTTCTCTCTAGAGACAAAGCCTCCATCTCGGTTCTTTTTCTAGCTTGTATCGTTGGTGTACTTGCCGGTCTTGTCGGTAGTTACTTTGAAATCGCAGTTCATTTTATTTCAGAAACTCGAACCGATTGGCTAAAAGATGAGATCACTAATTTTGTACCACTTTGGTTCGCGGCTTTTGTGATCAGCGCAATCTTAGCTTTTATTGGTTACTTTCTCGTTCACCGATTCGCTCCAGAAGCGTCAGGTTCAGGGATTCCCGAAATTGAAGGGGCGATGGATAACATGCGTCCAGTTCGATGGTGGCGAGTACTTCCTATTAAGTTCTTTGGTGGATTAGGCGCATTAGGCTCCGGTATGGTACTTGGTCGTGAAGGCCCTACCGTACAAATGGGCGGCAACATTGGACGTATGGTGACGGATATTTTCCGTTTAAAAGACGACGATAGCCGACACACATTATTGGCCTCAGGCGCGGCCGGCGGGCTCGCAGCGGCTTTTAACGCACCGTTAGCCGGTATCCTGTTTGTAGTTGAAGAAATGAGACCCCAGTTCCGCTATTCTCTCATCTCAATTAAAGCCGTCATTATCTCTGCCATTTCTGCCAATATTGTTTTCCGTTACATCAATGGTCAATCTGCGGTTATCACCATGCCGCAATACCAGCCACCCGAGCTGAGCGCGCTATGGCTGTTTTTGCTTCTTGGCGTGTTGTTTGGGGTCTTTGGCGTCATTTTCAATAAGCTGATCACGCTTGCTCAAGATATGTTTGTTGCTATCCATAAAAACGACACAAAACGCTATCTGCTCACGGGGACTTTGCTTGGTGGTAGTTTTGGTATATTACTCCTTTACGTTCCCGAGTTGACCGGTGGTGGTATCGGTATTATTCCGGACATCACCAATGGTGGGTACAGCGCAAATATTTTATTAGTCTTATTCTTAGGACGTGTGATTACCACATTGCTCTGTTTTGGCTCTGGCGCTCCTGGCGGTATCTTTGCCCCGATGCTCGCGCTTGGTACGCTGTTCGGTTATGCATTTGGCTTAACTTTCACTGCGCTATTCCCTGAACTCAATATGGCCCCTGGAATGTTTGCGATTGCCGGTATGGGCGCCTTATTTGCGGCTACCGTTCGAGCTCCTATTACAGGCATCTTATTAGTGATCGAAATGACCAATAATTACTATCTAATTCTGCCACTGATCATCACTTGCTTGGGTGCAGTAATCGTTGCTCAACTGCTTGGTGGTCAACCTATTTACAGTCAACTGCTCAACCGTACTCTAAAGAATGAAAAACTGAGACAACAAGATCTTCCACAGTAAAACAAAGTTCACGAGTGACGCTCAGATAGATAGCTAAAGATCGATATCGGAAAAACATGAGGCCAACAGAGCCGGGGTTAATGTCCCGATTCCGAACCAAAATCAAAAAAGCAAATCTTAAACTTGTTATTATCCGGGCCAAACATGTTTAAGTGCCCAATGACATTGAAATCCAATCAGTGGCACATCTGAACGTTGTGATCAAAATATACGTTCTAAAATTAGCTAAGTTGGAGCAAGTCGTTGAACTGGAAAAGATTGACTCAAGTAAAAAATGTACCGCCATCGCAGGCATCTTTAGCACTTGGAGTGATTGGACTAGGACAAGCTTGGGCTTTATATCTACCCGACATTGGTGAAGTCATTCGTCCCTACCTTGCGGTATTAGGTGCGCTGTTATTACTCCCCGTTTTGCTTCGCTACCTCACTAGTTTTAGTACTTTCTTGAATGATATCCGCCATCCAATCAGTGGTAGCTTAATGGCACCAATGAGCATGGCGCTTCTTATTCTGTGCGATTATCTCGCAGAAATATCCCCAGTTATTGCCTATCCCATTTGGTTTTGTGCACTATTACTGCACTTTACAATGATGGTGCTATTTTTCAGCTTTCAGATCATCAATTTCAAAATGTCTAACATCGTGCCTAGTTGGTTTCTGTATCCGGTAGGCTTAATCAGCAGTTCATTAGCGGCGACACAGTTTGGGCATACGGTCTTTTCCGAAACGCTGGCATCCACCTGTATTGCGATCTATTTTTTCATGTTACCCGTTGTATTGTACCGGCTTGTTTTTGAAGGAAAACTTCCAAGAAGAGCCAGACCAACATTGGCTATAATGGCAGCACCTGTCAACTTGTCACTGGCGGTATATTTAGTTAACTTTGACGAACCAGACCCAATTCTTACTGGCGCTTTAGCGGGCATCGCTATTACGATGACCCTACTCATTTACTTGTGTTATATCCGATTAATGCGTCTTAAATTCCAGCCCTCCATAGCAGCGGTCACATTCCCGTCCGTGATCAGCGCCGTAGCCATGCATCGCTTGACCACATTTTTCGGTACCGACTATCCACAATGGTATTGGCTACATGAGTTTGGTTTCTTGGAACTAACCATCGCAACCGTATTAGTCACTTGGGTCGCTGGCGGCTACGTGAGAATGTATTGGCCCGAATTTTTTGATTCTGATTACCGGTCCCAAAAGATCAAGCGTTCTTAAATCGAACTCAAAAAGTCACTTTTGTCATCGTCCCAAAAAAGACCTCATAAAAAGAGGTCTTTTTAGTTCGTAGTTACTTCGTAGAGTCAGCCACTGATTTAAAAGTGAGCGTGAGGGCCAAAGACTTCGTAATGCACGCGTGAACGATCCACTTTAAGTGCCTCTAACTGATCCACTATATTTTTCATGAAACCAATAGGACCACAAATATAGAAATCACTCTCTTGAAAACCATCAATATCGGAAATAGAAGCTAGATCCATTTGACCTTCATATACGTTTTCGCCTGCAGACTCGTTTTTGTTCATGTACCAGGTTTTTGCTTCCCAGCCTTTGTCAGAAACAATATCTTTAACGCGAGTCGTGAAAGAGTGCTGCTCTGCATTTTCACATGCGTGAAGATATAGAACCGATTCATTTTTCTGCTCGTTGTTCAAGAATTCAAGCATAGATTGCATTGGTGTTAAACCAACACCCGCAGAAATCAGCGTCACTGGTTTACTGCGTTCTTGATACCTAAAGTCACCTGCAGGTGCGTACAGGCTAACTTCATCGCCGATAACCGCCATATCGTGCATGTAGTTAGACACTACACCTTGCACATCTTGACCTTGGCCTTCACGCTTCACTGAGATACGGTAATTTTTTCCATTAGGTTTATCTGACAGTGAGTATTGACGAATTTCGTTGTACTGCGCACCTTCAGGTTTTACTTCAATACCGATATATTGGCCTGGAGTGTAATCCAAAACGTCACCGCCATCTTTTGGCTCTAGGATAAAGCTAGTAACCAGTGCTGACTCTTTAACCTTGTTTACGATAACAAACGAACGCGCAGCTTCCCAACCACCGACAGCTTGCTTTCGTTGTAGGTAAAGTTCAGCTTCACGGTCGATGAATACTTGGGCTAAGAATAAGTAAGCTTCTGTCCACGCTTCTTCCACTTCTGGAGTAAACGCGTCAGCAGCTAGTTCACGTAATGTCTCAATCAGGTGAAGACCAACAATTTGGTAATGCTCAGGTTGAATATTAAAACTTGTGTGCTTGTGTGCAATTCGTTCGACGGCTGAAGTTAGCGCCGCTAGATTTTCAATGTTCTTTGCATAAGCTGCGATAGCTTCAAACAGTGCCACACCTTGGCGACCTGTTCTTTGATGAGTCATGTTGAAGATATCTTTTAACTCAGGGTTATGTATAAACATACGTTGATAGAAGTGTTGGGTTAGAGCCGGGCCTGCATTTTCTAAAAGAGGAATCGTCGATTTGATGATGTTGATATGTAGATTGTTTAGCATTGATTTACTCCGGACACTGAGCCTTTTGACCATTAATGTCAATTTGACTCGTTTATTTAAAGGTGACTTTATAGCAATTTTTTGTCAATGTGCTCTATGGCGACATTTTTGTTATAAAAAATGACGTGGATTAATGCCTTCGTATTCGTTGATTATGACCAACAATCGTTTAGGTATTCAGTCATATAGACAACACGCGACTAAAGGTAATGCACAAACAGTGCCAACACGTGATAGCTTGCTGTAAATGACTACCCTTCCCAATATTTATTTAAAAACTTGTCAAAAAGACCTTTCATTATTGTCATAAAGACTCCATCATGTGTAAAAACACAAACAGTATGAAGCTTTTATGCAAGATATTTCAGCATCAACTCTCATGGAAATGACGATTGGCCTTGCGAGTGGCGTGAATGATCAAGACCGTTTCAATCGCTTACTCGACGCGATTCGTAAGACAATCACATGTGATTGTGTCGCACTTTTGAGCCTTCAAGGCGATACGCTTGTACCTATCGCAATGCAAGGCCTCAGTCGAGATACATTCGGCCGTCGCTTTATCATTTCAGAACACCCTCGCTTTACTGAGATATGCGCCTCTCGCTCTCCTGTTCGATTCGATTCTGATAGCTCACTGCCCGACCCTTTTGACGGTTTATTAATAGATCATGACGGCGACTTACCCATGCATGCCTGTATGGGTTTGCCTCTATTATTTGGCGATAAGCTGCTTGGTATTCTAACACTTGATAGCTTGACACCGAATGTGTTCTCCAATATTCCAGCACGTAACCTAGAAGTACTCGCAGCAATTGCAGCTTCCAGTATGCAAATGGCTTTAACCTTTTCACAGTTGGAGCATCAAGCAAAACAGTCGAAACAACTGCTGGAAGAATTAAATGTTGAAGCATGGGAGCGCGATGGTGGCGAACTTATCGGTAAAAGTGATGCGATGGTCGCGCTAAAGAATGACATCGCGATTGTCGCCCCTTCCGAGTTTAATATCCTGATTCATGGCGATACAGGTGTCGGTAAAGAACTCGTTGCTCGCACCTTGCATCATCAATCGCAACGTAAACGTAATCCGCTTGTCTATGTTAACTGCGCGGCGATTCCTGAAAATTTGGTGGAGAGTGAACTGTTTGGTCATGTTCGCGGGGCGTTTACCGGAGCGGATAAAAATCGACTGGGCAAGTTTGCCTTAGCAGACGGTGGCACACTATTCCTCGATGAAATTGGCGAACTGCCGTTAGCTGCGCAAAGTAAGCTACTTCGTGCACTACAAAATAACGAAATTCAACCGGTGGGCCAAGACAACATCAAGACCATTAATGTTCGCGTATTAGCGGCAACCAACCGAGATCTCAAAAAAGAAGTCGAAAACGGTCGATTTAGAGCCGATTTATACCACCGACTCACTGTCTACCCGATCGCAGTGCCTGCCTTGAAAGATCGAGGTGACGACATCAGTTTATTAGCGGGCTTCTTTCTAGAACAAGCTCGTCGTAAGCTTGGCATCAACCAAGTTAAGTTTCGTTCCGATGTTCTTATTTTCCTAAATCGTTATAGTTGGCCAGGTAACGTGCGAGAACTTGAACATGTGATCAGTCGTTCAGCACTTAAGGCGCTGGCTCGAAGCAACAACAAGAACCTAGTTACGATAAACAAAGAAGATTGTGGTCCACTCGACCAAGATCAGCCTATTGCGACGACACAGGTGAAGAACACCCCGTTATCGACACCAACGGTCGACCTTTCTGCAGGGCTACGGGGTGCAACGGACGATTTTCAGCGTAGCATCATTACAGGGGTGCTGGAAGATGCCAACTTTAACTGGGCACAAGCAGGGCGAGTTCTGAAAACAGACCGAGCGAACCTGACTCGATTGTCTAAGCGTTTAGGGCTAAATGTGGCTAAGTCTCACACGATCGAACGGACAAAATAGAGATTAACGGTTTGTTGCGAGCATCTGACAAAACTTGTGTATATAATGCTGCAAATTGTAACGCTAATTTTAAATATGTAGAGAGAGTTATGAAGTTTATCCGTTGGTTCTTAGGCCGTGTCATCTTGTTATTGAATTTTGTTTTCAGCCCGAGTGGTGTAAAACGCTCTCAAGAAGCGCAAAATCAAGTGAATGAGCAAGCAAAAAACCTCGCATTATACCAATTCGAAGCATGCCCATTTTGTGTGAAAGTGCGCCGCGCGATGAAACGTCAATCGGTTCAATTTGACCTTCGCGATGCAAAAAATAACCAACAGCATCGTTCAGAGCTTGAAGCTGGCGGTGGCCGTGTGAAAGTGCCTTGCCTACGCATTGAGAAAGACGGTAAAACTGAATGGATGTATGAATCTTCTGACATCATTGCTTATTTAGAGAAGCAATTCACATAAACAAAACCAGACATGAAAAATCCCTCTTCGATTGCGGGATTTTTTATGTCTGGTCTCTTTATTTTCCATGTTGGTGAATCTATCAATTACTTTGAATTCCGCGCTACTTCTTAGCTAAAATAAGCATCAACTCAACACGACGGTTACATGCCTTTCCTTGTGCAGATGCATTCGTACAAGCAGGGACATACTCACCAAAACCGCGCGTATAAATCGAACGACTTGAAACAGAGTTTCGCTCTAATCGAGCTTTCACTTCTTTTGCGCGTTGCTCAGAAAGCGATTCATTAATACGTTCACTGCCAGTATTATCTGTGTGGCCTTCAATCACCACATCAATATCTTGACGTTGCGACAGGTAACTGCCCAGAGTATCCAACCATTGATTATAATTAGGTTCTGGGAATGCAGAGCCTGTTTTAAAATTCACATGTTGCTCTAGTTTTACCATGACATGGTTACCCGGCAGAACTTCAAAGTCGATACGGTTCTGTCTTAAAAAGACTTCCAATGGGTCATTTGTTGACACACCACGTCCATAGTTAGTCGTAATTGTGGCGCGTTGTTGAGTGCGGCTTTGAGTTGTGTAGGCATGATCACTCGACACGTATGTCGTTTGAACTACACCCCACTCCGGGTGCTTAAGATCATAATCCGATTGAGGTGCAGTTGCGAGCATGTCATCACCGAACATATTGTTTGGTAATGTTGTTTTACAGCCCGCCAAAGCTATGCTTAACATTATGACTAAATATCTCATTACTTCACCAACCGCTCATGCAGATTAACCTTTCACTAATGTCTGTATCGGCACGTCGAGAAAAACTTTAGACAAAATGAAGGCTCATATCARAAAACAGCTTTGGATCACGAGTTAGCCATCAACAAAGCTTTCTTCCCCCCTGTTATGCGATCTGTTTGCATTTATTTACTTTATAATTGTTTTCCAATCCATTCTAAATAGTTAGAATCTCCGGAATTATTAATGCTAGAGTAAACATTATGTTTAAACCACTTATTAAACTCATCGCAGCACTTTCTGTGGTATTGATTATCGCGGGCTGCAGTGAAACCAACGAGCCACAAAAAGGCGTTCAATACGAAATGCTCCCAACCGCTCTAACTGAGTTCGATCTCGCTCCAGTCACCGAAATCTTCTCTCTTAACTGTGGGCACTGCCGTAAAATGGAAAGTGCCATTCCAGAGATTGAAGCTCTAACCGATCAAACTATCGGCAAGATGCACGTTACCTTCAATGAAAGCGCTCAAATCAGCGCAATGATCTACTACACGGCCGTGATGCAACTTGATGCGACGCCTGATCACGCTTTCATGGATGACCTCTTTGGTGCCGTTCAAATGGGTGCGGATGCTACTCCAGCACAACGCCAACAAGCACTAGAAACTGCGTTTACATCTCGTGATCTAGTCAGCCCATATCAGCTCAATAAAGAGCAGCAAGTCACTCTTTTTAATTACATTCAGAAAGCTGAAGAGATTTCCGTAAAAGGCCAGATCAATTCAGTACCAACATTTATCGTCAATGGTAAATACCAAGTACTGACAGCCGGTCACCAAGACGTTACCAGCATCGCGAAAACGATTAACTACCTTTTGACTCAACCATAATCACGGCTTTAGCTGATTGATTCACGAACTAAGCATTAACTAAAAATAGGTTTTACTATGTCTAAATTTGTCATTCCAGTCATTGTCCTTCTTTTGGCGGGATTCATGATCTACCGAACTTGGATGAACCATAAGTCTGGTGAGGAAAACCTTGAGCAAGGCCAACAATTCCTACTCAAGAACGGCACTAAAGAAGGTGTGATTACGACTGACAGCGGTCTTCAATATCTGGTTCTTGAAAAAGGTACTGGCACTGAGCACCCAACAAAGAACAGTAAAGTAACGGTTCACTACCATGGTACCTTAATTGATGGCACTGTTTTCGATAGCTCTGTTGAGCGTGGCGAGCCAATCTCATTTACCCTTAAGCAAGTAATCAAAGGCTGGCAAGAAGGGTTAACTTACATGGTTGAAGGCGAGAAAGTTCGTCTGTTTATCCCGAGTCAGTTAGCATACGGCAAAGGCGGTTCAGGCCCTATTCCACCATCATCGACTCTGATTTTTGATGTAGAACTCATCTCTATCCAGTAATCAAAGTGACCGATTTAAGCCCCAGCATACCAGCGATGTCGGGGCTTTTTTATAGCTGTACATTTGAAGACACTTTTATTGCGACAGAATCACGCCTCGAAAAATGATAACTAGACGACTGGTCTAATTTAATTTATAGTCATGCTCATGAACGAAAAAACCAATGACACACGCCTGCATATTTTGAATGTGGGCTATCAGTTAATAGTGAACAGCGGCTTTAATGGTGTTGGGCTATCACAATTGCTTAAAGAAGCGGACGTGCCGAAAGGATCGTTTTACCACTATTTTAAATCTAAAGAGCAATTTGGCGAGGCGTTGATTCAACACTATTTTGAAAACTACATCACTAAGATTGAAGCGATTTTAGTACACGGTGAAGGTAATCATTATCAGCGAATCTTGAACTATTTCTCGCTATGGACCAAGACAGAAAACGGAGCCTGTAACGCCCATAAATGCTTGGTTGTTAAGCTTAGTGCGGAAGTTTCTGATCTTTCTGAACCGATGCGACAAGCGCTATTAAAAGGTGCGGAGAAAGTGACCAACAGCATCGAACGGTGCATTGTTGGTGGTATTGAAAATGGCTCTATAAAGGTTAAAGACAGCCAAGAAGCCGCTCAAAACCTATATTCTGTGTGGTTAGGCGCAAGTTTATTGAGCAAGCTGAGCCAGAGCTCACATAGCTTACGGTCGGCTTTAAGCCTTACCGAACGAATTTTGAAAGGTGAAAGCCACTAACGCGCTTCGCGTTTTATTAGCTTTAACTTAAAACAAATCACCCGCCCTCTTATCAGTTTGATGATGGCGGGATTTTTAGGCAACAAGACTAGACGACTGGTCTAATTCTAACTATATAAAACACACAATTAAGGATATCCAATGACTCAACAAGACAATCGCCGCATCGTATTGGCTTCTCGCCCAGTTGGCGCACCGACTCAAGACAACTTCCGTTTAGAGACAGTAGCCGCACCAACAATTAAAGACGGCGAGATGTTACTTCGCTCAGTTTACCTTTCTCTAGACCCATACATGCGTGGTCGTATGAGCGATGCTAAATCCTACGCAGATCCCGTTGCGATTGATGAAGTGATGGTTGGCGCAACCGTATGTCAGGTTGAAGAGTCAAACCACGCTGATTACGAAGTTGGCGAATGGGTACTGGCTTATACAGGTTGGCAAGATCTTGGAGTGTCCAATGGTGAAGGCCTAATCAAACTCGGCAAAGAACCAACGCACCCTTCTTACGCGCTTGGCATCATGGGTATGCCTGGTTTTACGGCTTACATGGGCTTGCTTGATATCGGCCAACCTAAACAAGGTGACACGCTAGTCGTTGCGGCAGCAACAGGGGCCGTAGGTGCAACCGTTGGACAAATCGGCAAACTAAAAGGCTGTCGTGTTATCGGCGTTGCAGGCGGTCAAGAGAAGTGCCAGTACGCGAAAGAGGTTCTTGGCTTTGATGAGTGTATCGACCACAAAGCTGACGACTTCGCAGAGCAACTGGCTAAAGCGTGTGACAACGGCATCGACGTTTACTTTGAAAACGTTGGCGGTAAGGTATTCGATGCCGTCATGCCTTTGCTTAATACCGGTGCTCGTATTCCTGTGTGTGGTCTTATCTCTCAATACAATGCGACTTCACTGCCTGAAGGCCCAGATCGTATGTCTAGCCTGATGGGTATGTTGCTGGTTAAACGAATTAAGATGCAAGGTTTCATTATCTTTGATGACTACGCGCACCGTTACAACGAGTTTGCTGTTCAAATGACAGAATGGTTGTCTCAAGGCAAGATGCACTATCGTGAGCACCTGGTTGAAGGTTTAGAGAATGCGCCGCAAGCATTCATGGGCCTATTAGAAGGTCAGAACTTCGGTAAGCTTGTAATCAAAACGAATGAAGCTAAATAAATTCAATAAACTGAACCCGTTAACTAGGTAGAATCATGATTACTTTGCATCACCTGAATAAGTCGCGCTCAAAGCGTATCATCTGGCTATTGGAAGAGCTTGGGGTAGATTACCAAGTCAAACCATACCAACGAGACAGTGTCACTTTTCTTGCACCACCAGAACTCAAATCCATTCACCCATTGGGTAAGTCTCCTGTCATTGAAGACGATGGCGTCGTGATCACTGAATCTGGTGCTATCACGGAATACCTCATCGACCAATACGGTCAGGGTAAGTTCGCACCTACACGTGGCACCGCAGACTACGTGGAATATTCGCAATGGCTTCACTTCGCTGAAAGCTCAGGTATTTTGCCAATGTTGCTTAAGATCTTTGTGATGAAAGACGGCTGTGAAACTAACTTCCTAGGCGGTTATGCAGACGATGAAAACCAAAAGATCTTAACTTACGTGAATAATGCACTTGAAGGTAAAACCTACTTGGTTGCAGACACACTAACGGGTGCAGATTTTATGATGTCGTTCATCGTAGAAATCGCTGCTAACTTTGGTGCAACTGCGCTCTATCCAAACATCGCTAAATACGGTGAGCTTTTAACGAGCCTCCCTGCTTATCAAAAAGCAGAGCAAGTAGAGCTAGAACACTCGAACTGATCGAGTTTCACTCAAACACGTGCTTCCATAGCATGAACATAACAATCTAAATGAAGCCAAAGCCGATTTATCTTCTGCTTTGGCTTCTCATTTGTCTTCATTTCGACAACAATACCGAACTCTAACTGAACAGCCATAGAGTTTGATCTTAATGCCAGAAAACCTCGCTCAATACACACCTTTGTACCTAGCAAACACGAATGTCGATTTAGCGCTACCGACTCGCTTTACGTTCCCGTATTACTATACGCCGCACCCTGTGTGTGAATTCGCTATGCTGCAGCTTCAGCAATCACTTGTCGACTGTGGTGTGAATGAAAACTCGCAAGGTAATCTCTACGCTGTGCTGCTTGTTCAGAACCCGACCACACAAGCGTTAGGCTACCTTTCTGCGTTTTCTGGCTTGCAGTTAGATCCGGCTTTGGTCTCTCAGTTAAACAACATTCACTTTGTTCCACCAGCCTTCGATTCAACACAGTTTCAATCTCAAAACAGTGCGAACCTTGCTCGCCAATTGCAACTTGCGGACGACATTGAAAAGCTACAACAATCGCACAATCTAGACGCATTATTGGCCGAGCTTGAAGGGTTAAAAATCGAATCAGCACAAGCTATCGAAACCTTTCAGTTAGCAATAGCCGCGAACAAAGCTCAGCGTAACGAACTCAGAGAACAAGCCAATCAAGAAAAAGCATTAGGGAATCTAGAGTCAGCGGCGAATTTGCTCAAACAACTGGGCAATCAAAGTAGCCAAGAGAAACGCGACCTAAAAGCACTTCGTATTGAGTGGAAACAGAAGATCGCAGAGCGCCAATCACACGTTGATTTGATTGAAAGCGAACTGAAAAACCGTAAGCAAGATCACCAAGCCATTTCAGAGCAGTTGGAAACTCAACGTCTCTCTCACTATCGCTTTATGGATCAAGCCAAGCAATCTAAGAATTTACTCGAGTTGCTCGATGGCAAAGACGCACTTGAAGGCTCTGGTGACTGCTGCCTACCTAAGTTGCTTAACTTTGCGTTTGAACACGGGTTCAAGCCGTTATCTTTGTCTGAATTTTGGTGGGGATTACCGCCTACAGATATCATTCGACAACACGCAAACCTGTACCCGGTTTGTCAGAGTAAAAGCTTTGAGATCCTCGAACACCAGCTAAGTGGCATAGAGCTAGAAGATAACCCGCTTATCGTAAACCCCGCGGTTGGTAAATCTTTTGATATTGTTTATGAAGACGATGAAATCGTAGTCGTCAATAAGCCTGAAGAGTTCTTGTCGGTTCCTGGTAAGTTTATCGAAGATTCTGTTTATACACGCATTAAAGCACGTTACCCGGATGCGACTGGCCCTTTGATTATTCATAGATTGGATATGTCGACGTCAGGCTTGTTGATCTTGGCGCTCACGGCGGAGTCAAACAAGCACATTCAGAAGCAGTTCATTGATAGAACCGTAGAGAAGCGCTACACCGCTTTGTTAGATGGTGAGATAACGGGTGAATCTGGCGATATCAGCCTTCCTTTGCGCGGCGACATCACAGACAGACCAAGACAACTGGTTTGCCACCAACACGGCCGAAATGCAGAAACTCATTGGCATGCGGTGAGCACTCATAATGGCAAAACCAAGGTTCACTTGTACCCTAAAACCGGGCGAACCCACCAGCTACGAGTACACTGCGCTTCTCCATTAGGGCTTGGCGTGCCGATTCGTGGTGACGACTTATACGGATACAAACGCGAGCGCTTACACCTGCACGCTGGCTACCTAAAGTTGATTCACCCGACAACCGGTGAATGGATGGAATTTGAAGTGCCTTCTGAGTTTTAGGTTTTTATTTTCGCGCTAAAACTCTTATCTCGTGAAACACATCAGGGTTCGACATCTGCTTAAGATATACGACCCTGACATTTGATTTTCTAATATGCTTATCACCAGTCGGTCGTATACTTTTTGTTACTCACGTCAACGATACAGACACCTAGCCCATGACATCCTTACGCTGATCAACGCATTCAAAAGAGGCCATTTCGAACTCACGACAGATCCACGGCCGGTTTTCGTAGATAGTACACATCAATGTTTCTCTATCAACCGCCGAACACCAACCATCGTCTAACCTCAGCATGGTTTCACCCCCCCATTCATCGTAAGCGATATGCTCTTCGGGTACGCCCGTATCTGTGATGATCATAACCTCTAAACGACAACAGCATGCCTGACAATTGGCACAGGTTACTTCCGGTTCGGTTACGTTCTTTATCTCTATCGTCATAAGTGACTACACTGCTAAATTTTGCGTATAGTAATCGAAACCGCTCGCTACGGCTAATAAAGATAGTGCGGCATGGTGTTTTCATTGATGTAGAAATAACAATGGGCACTGTGATTCACTCACAACACCCATAATATTTCGACTTTTCATTGCGGCTTATCGCCACTCTACCTATTTAGAATAGGCTCGCGAAGAACAGCTTAACGTAGTCCATTAAACGTTTGAACAAACCGCCCTGCTCAACCGCTTCCAGCGCGATCAAAGGTTGAGTTTGAACATCTTGACCGTCAACGGTGTAATGAACCACACCTAAGGTTTGACCTTCTGCAATTGGCGCTTTCAGTTCAGAGTTAAGCTCGATAGATGCAGTCAGCTTTTTACTGTCTGACTTAGGCAGTGTAATAAACATATCTTCGGCAACACCCACCTTCAACGTGTCTTGCTCACCAAACCATACCTTCTCTTCAGCCACTTGATCGCCACCTTTGTGCGGGTTTAGTGTATCGAAGAAACGGAAACCATAGCTCAACAGCTGTTTGCTGTCTGACTCACGGCTCTTAACACTCGATGCGCCCATCACAACCGCGATAAGTCTCATCTCACCTTGTGTCGCTGAACTCGCCAAACTGTAGCCAGCACCAGAGGTGTAGCCCGTTTTCATGCCATCAACCGTTAAGCTTCTATCACGCAACAAGCCATTACGGTTGTGCTGTGTGATGCCGTTGTAACTAAAAGAACGTTCGCTGTATAAGCCATACACATCCGGTAGATCACGAATAATGGCACGGCCGATTAGAGCGATATCATAAGGAGTAGAATACAAATCGTCAGCATCTAAGCCATGTGCATTGGCGAAATGGGTATTTTCCAGTTTTAAAGACCTTGCCCAAGAATTCATTAAATCGACAAAAGCATCTTGTGAACCCGCGACATGCTCCGCTATCGCAACACTGGCATCATTGCCCGACTGAACAATCAAGCCACGATAAAGATCCATCATTGCGACATTAGTGTTCACTTCAATAAACATTTTTGAAGAGTCTGGGAAGTTCTTAGCCCACGCATTCTCACTGATTCTAACGTTATCATTCGCCGAAATGTTGCCTCGCTTCATCTCTTGCCCTGCCACATAACTGGTCATGAGCTTGGTCAAGCTAGCTGGATTCAATTTAGTGTGGGCATTGTGTTCGACTAAAATATCTCCTGAATTAAAATCGATTAAGACGTAGCCTTTTGCGCCTAAGCTAGGGGGATTTGGGATAATAGAAGGTGAAGCGACAGCGACATGACTAACCATCGCAGCGTGAGTTACAATGAATATACTGATTAGCGAAAGAGAGTATTTGGAGAACAATTTCATTGAGTCAAACCATAAGTTAACGTTTTGACCAGTATAAACAAATGCCAGCAAAAGAAGCGCGAACTTAACGTTGCTTTACGTAAATCTACCTTTCGTTACAAATAAAAAAACACAACTTATCCATTGACTATACTTGAAGTACATAGCATTGGCCGAGTGAATGTATTTTACGTAAATAGCTGCGTTACGATCAGGTATCTGGATAGCATATCACAAAGCGAAAACTCAACATTTTTATTATTTTTGTTGCATATTTGAATCGTTTTGTCATTCACAGTGCTTTTACACATACCCATATTTTTATTCGTTTACGCTCCAACATAAATAGTAATTATGTTAATAGAAAGGTCATTAAACGTTTGCGTAATCGCTAACCTTCACTTCTACCCGTTTTGGGGGTTTAATCACAAAAACAGGCTTGGTATAGTTTTTCCGTCAAACATAACCAGACCATTCGAGGCACGGAGCTTCCTCAATCATCTCATGAAGAGAAGAATTGGTACCGACAAAGTATCGGCAAATTTAAGAGGGTCAAACAATGGAATTCAATATGGTTGAAATTTTAGGTTACGCTGCGTCTATTATGGTCGCTATTTCATTAACGATGAAAGACATTGTTCGTCTACGTGTCCTTAACTTTATTGGCTGTGCTCTATTCACAGCATACGGCATCATGATTGACGCATGGCCAGTTGCCGCCACCAACGGCTTTATCGCTTGTGTCAACATCTACTTCCTTGCAAAAATGCAAAAGGAAAAAAAAACGCAAGCGATGAAAACAGCGAAAGCTTAAACTAGCGACTCGCGGTTCAAATCATTCTGAAAAAGCCCAAACGGTTCCTCTCGTTCTAATCAAGAACAGAAGCACAGTTTGGGCTTTTTTCTACCTAATCTTTGGTATCAACCGACTGTCATCGCTTTTAAAGAGGGCTCTACGCTCCATCGATGAGTGATATAAAAACGCCGAACTGGGTTCAGTTCGGCGTTGTCATTATGCGTTTACTCTAATTTAGAAAATGACCACTAAATTACTGAGAAACAGGACTTTAAGACATTGACACTTATTGTCTTGTATTTCAGCGTTTAATGATATTCAACGTAAAAGCCTCGACATAACAGTGAAACGACTGGTTATGAACATACTTTCGTCCAGCTACCA
The DNA here is from genome assembly GCF_050337445.1 of Vibrio minamisatsumaniensis. Classification (NCBI taxonomy): domain Bacteria; kingdom Pseudomonadati; phylum Pseudomonadota; class Gammaproteobacteria; order Vibrionales; family Vibrionaceae; genus Vibrio; species Vibrio minamisatsumaniensis. Next base: position 19,017 of record NZ_JAKJSY010000067.1, read on the forward strand.
TCGCTACCCGGTTCAGAACTTGTCCACCAGTTTGCTTGGTAAACACTCCCATTATGAACCACTTGGTCGCCTGTGTTTGCATGGCTTGGGTTACCCGCCCAATCTTTCTGAGGTAAGTCTGGGTAAACCGCTAAACCTGCTGTATCACATGTACCTGGGTTAGTGCCACCATCGCCAGGGTTACCGCCACCTGAACTGATATCACCTAATGGTAGATCTGGTTGCTCGAAGCTAAACGCGTAATCAACACCACCGACATTCACAGCGTAATTAGCCGGACCTGAAATAGGTAAGTAATACACCATATCTAGCTCATACACACCACCAGCAGGAAGCGCTTCCCACGTAGGCAAAGTAAACGCCACTCGGTGCATGGGACCATCTAATCCACCGATGTTATTCGCACGAGTATGACCGGAAGCAATCACCGTTAAACCACCACCCGATTGATCTTTTGCGTTATCAGGCGCTGACACAGGAATATCAAATTGGAACTCAGTGCCACCCGGAAGTGCTTGTCCTGTGTTGTTGGTGAAGGTGATCTTAGGGTTAATTGGGTAGTTTTGGTCACCGACTTTGAAGCCACCAACCGATACTGCAATATCGAGTGCTTCCGTTGGAATAGCACCCGTCGCTACTTTATTTCCATACGGTGTTGCAGACTTAAACTTATCGTAAATAGCTTTCGTCATGGTGTTACCCATGTGGAACTCACCGTTACCACTATTACACGCTTGCTCAGTCGTATCGATAGACGTTCGGTTGCCATTCGCATCGAGTACATAACAGTTGTAATCCCCTGCGAGTTCCCAGAACATGATGCCGCCGATCTCTTTGTCGATAACGTAGTCTGCTTTCACATCGATAGATTGTTTATCTTCTGTTGAAAGGAACACGCCCTTCTCTGCATTCCACAACCAAGGTGCGACTGCGACGCTGTCGTAGTTTCTCGTGTAAGTGCCCGTTAGAACATCTGAAGGATCATTCACAGGATCAAGCTTGTAAGCTTCAGCATAAGAACCCCAAATACCTTTCTCTAAGTTCTTCGCATGCCACATCGGGTTAGAGCCCGCACCCATTTCGTTGCCTTTCGGATCAGTGTCGTGCCACATGTTATCGATACCAACTGCACCATGGCCACAGTTGTTTTTCTCACCTTCACCGGTACCCGCTGAACATTCCGCTTGGTTTGGTAGTGCAGCTCGGCCCCAGAGACCATTTTCGCCACCGGTTACACCTTGCCAGCCACGAGTGTAGTAAGGCACGCCAATGTTGATTCGGCCAGCCGGCATCGAACCACGGAAATAATGGTAAGCCCAGTCTGTATTCAGATAACCGATACCGCCATAAGCTGCCGTGTCATAAACATTCCACTGAGCCAATTCTGAGTCTTTACCCGTATCGAACAACGCTGCATTATGCCCTACATGGTCATTCCAAGCTCCGTGAAGGTCATAAGACATGATATTTACGTAATCGAGATACTGAGTCACATCGAATGTTTCCATACCGCGCAACAGGTAACCAGAAGAAGGTGCCGCGATCGTTAACATGTAGTGATTGCCATCTTGTGCGGACGCCACATCGAGTTTTTCGCGGAGCACTTTCATCAACACTTGGTAAGAAGCCCATAGGTATTGACGACGGGGCTCCATGAACTCTTTATCGTATGGATTACCTGCGCCCGCCATTGAGGTTGGGTATTCGTAATCGATATCTAAACCATCAAACTGGTACTTACGCAGCATTTCAACCGCGGAAGTTGCAAATGTTTCGATACCTTGATGGTTAATAGAACCGTCAGCGTTAGTCGTCATTGTGTAGAAACCACCATCAGCAACTCGACTACCGTCAGTGGCAAAGTGCCCCCCAGTTTCCGCCCAACCACCGATTGAGATTAGCGTTTTCACATCGTGTTTCTTCTTCGCTGTGGCTAATGCACCAAAGTGACCTTTGAAGCCTAATGCAGGATCAATTTCCACGCCCGGCCACTCTTTGCCAACCGCTGCATTGTTGGGATCGTTCACATCACCTACGTTTACTTTGCCATCAGAGCCAATACTTACAAAAGCGTAATTAATATGTGTGAGTTGCTCCCAAGGAATGTCATTGACTAAGTAAGCCGCTTGTGGGTCATCCCCAGCTCGCCAACTTGTGAAATAACCAATAACACGACGCGGGTGATCCGCACCCATTTTTTCACGGCCTTCACCATCGTAAATCGTACAGTAAGGAACATCGATACCTTGAGTTTGATACAAGCCATCAGGGCGACATGTGCTCACTGTTGAAGTGCCGTTTACAGTCAAAGAGGCCAATGCCGAATCTGTGATCGAACCTTGGTTGTCTGTCGCTTTCGCGTAAACAGCCAATGTCCCCGCTTGAGTGGTTGTGTAATCTAACGTGTAAGGGCTCGTTGCTGCTGTACCGACAAGAGCGCCAGCCACATAGAAATCAACCTTATCCACGGTGCCATCGCTGTCTGCGGCTGTTGCAGTAAGCGTTACCACACCGCCAACATCGACCGAAGCTGCGGAAAGCGCAACCGAAACGGTCGGTGCCTCATTTCCAGGTCTAACGGAATCAACAGAAATAGAAACGGTACTTGCAACACTCGTTGCACCTTGATTGTCCATTGCTACAACCGAAACCTGATGGTTACCCGGCGTTGCACCCCAAACTGCTTCGAAAGGTGCCGCTGTGACTACCGCGACTGATGCACCATCAACGAAGAACTCAACCGAAACCACAGAGCCGTCAACGTCTAGCGCGGTAGCACTCAGTACCACATTATCACCTTCAATAATCGCATCAGATGCAGTTGGCGCCGTTAATGACGTTGTTGGGGCTTCATTTGGCGTACCGCCACCTCCGTCACTGCTGCACACATCGACTTTCTTCCATTGTGCGTAATCGCCTTCAAATTGGCTTGGGTTATTATTTTGATTCCAGTAATTTGCAGTGTAAGCACTGCCGTCATGTGAAACCTGATCCCCCCCCGTGTATACCGCAGCAGCGTCCCACACTTCTAACGTTGAACAATCCACAGCAGCATAACTGTTGAATGCCATCAAACATGACGCGCTGAGTGTACTGAGTGTAAAAACCGACTTGGCCACTCTTCCTTGGTTTAATTGCATATTAACGATCCCTTAAGTTCTTGTTTCAATATATTTAATTTAAGCGGTACTCTCCTTACCGCTTAAATATCTTCACAAAAGAACTGTAGATAACAGCCACTATTAAGCACATAAAATATTCCACATTTACAGAATGACTCGCATTAATTTGCTGATGCCATGCAATAGGTCGACACTTATTTTGCACCAATAACTAATATTCCTTTATTTCGGAGAAGCAAAAAAATACGCCATTAATAATCAGATATGTCATTTAGAGCTGAGAAATAATTCGCATTAAAACAGGTCAAAAAGTCGTGATTTAAAGGCAACTTTGAATTCTTTTCGGAATTCGCCCATTTTTTGATGACAAATGTGTTAGTATCGGCGACTTTTTTGACGAGCCTCACATTTCTATGCAAGTGTGGGAGAAATACATAGGCTTGAAAAAGCCAAATATAGCGAAGAAATAATGTCCAACTTGACGCAAGTCGCCAACGAAAACATCAACGCAGAATCTACTTCTATCGATTTCACTAAAGCCCAATCACTGGGTGAAAAGCTGGAACTCGGAAACCCTGTCTTTTAGCTTAGTGGCAGTTTTTTAACCCTCTTTGTCATCCTCGCTTTCACTAATACTTCCGTGTTGTCCGAACTTGTTAACATCGGTTTTAGTTACTCAACTAAGTGGTTCGGTGCTTTCTGGCAAGTCCTACTGCTACTCAACTTCATTATCGGCTTAGTGCTTGCACTCGGGCGTACAGGTCACGTTCGTTTAGGAACGCTTGCCCTACCTGAAATGACCACGTTTAAATGGATGTCGATCGTCCTATGTACACTCCTTGCCGGTGGTGGGGTCTTTTGGGCCGCGGCAGAACCAATTGCTCACTTTGTTTCAGCTCCGCCACTGTATGGCAACGCGGATCCTCACGCGATGGCGTTCAATGCCTTATCACAATCTTTCATGCACTGGGGTTTCCTTGCATGGGCAATCTTGGGTGGTTTGTCATCGATCGTGTTAATGCACTTGCATTACGACAAAGGCCTTCCTCTTAAGCCTCGCACTCTGCTTTACCCACTGCTTGGCGACAAGGCAATCAACAGCTCAATTGGTCACGTTGTTGATGCTTGTAGTATCGTCGCTGTCGCGGCGGGGACTATTGGTCCAATCGGCTTCCTTGGCCTACAAATCAGTTATGCGCTAAGTGAATTGTTTGGTATTTCAGACAGCTTTGCGACTCAAAGTGTGGTTATTATCTTTGCTATCGCAATGTACACACTGTCTGCTTTAAGCGGCGTGAACAAAGGTATCCAACTGATCAGTCGTTACAACATCATCTTGTCAGTGTGCCTAATCGGCTACATCCTGCTGGTCGGCCCAACGAGTTTCATCATCGATGGCTACCTGCAAGGTATCGGTGAAATGGTGGATAACTTCATCCCAATGGCGCTTTACCGCCAAGATACGGAATGGCTAGGCGGTTGGACGGTATTCTTCTGGGGATGGTTCTTAGGCTATGGGCCTATGATGGCAATCTTCATTGCTCGTATCTCACGTGGTCGTACTATTCGCCAGATGATTGTTTCTATCAGCATCATTGCCCCACTTGTGACATGCTTTTGGTTCAGTATTGTTGGCGGTAGTGGTTTAGCGTTTGAATTAGAAAACCCAGGTGTGATTTCTAGTGCGTTCGAAGGCTTCAACCTTCCAGCGGTTCTGCTCGCCATTACCGCTCAACTGCCATTGCCGACTTTGATTTCGATTCTGTTCCTTATCTTGACGACCACGTTCATCGTGACAACCGGTGACTCAATGACCTACACCATCAGTGTAGTAATGACCGGTACGACAGAGCCGAACGCTGCGGTGCGTACCTTCTGGGGTATCATTATGGGTGTGGTCGCGATCGCACTTATCTCAATGGGTTCTGGCGGCATCTCCGCTCTACAGTCGTTCATTGTGATCACCGCCGTTCCTGTTTCGTTCATCTTGCTGCCATGTTTATGGCACGCTCCGAAGATAGCGAACCAGATGGCAAGAGATCAAGGCATTGCTTAATACCTAAATCGATTCAGTTTCGCATAGCGTATTAAACGACAAAGCCACTCAAGGCATAACCTGAGTGGCTTTGTTTTGTCTGTTCGCTGTCTAATTGATTAGGGCTTGCTTCGATAAGCACCTTCCCTATACGCTATTGTATCTATAAGTATTTCAACTTATTGAAACTTATCAACCTCGGCAACCATGACTGAAGTTGAAGTAAAGCACAAGCACATGAATTACGCACGTTGAATTCACTACTTCAAAACCAGCCTATATACATCATTATTTACACCACCAACATCCACCAACTTTCCCGGTTCCATATGAAGCGAAGTGTCTAATTGTCGAGTTGAACGTGGATCTTTCTTTTCTCGAGTCACGCGCATATCGACTAAATAACCAGAATCTTGTTTTCGTATTGAGCCCGAAAAAGTGACACTTTCAACCCTATCCGCGAGCACTGAATTGAATGTGTTATCTTCTAATACGCCCGCGGAGATCGATGTATCATCATAAAAAAGCGTAATGGTTGCCGTGTCAGGAGCCAGCTCTTGATTGGACGAACAACCCACCAAGGTAAGGCACAAAATTAAAACAATTCGAAATGACATAAACTGGTTTTCTTTCTTACGTTAAGCGTCTGATTGGATATTAAAACACTTCGACTCAATAAACACCATGTGTCGGGTAGAAGCTTGATTTTAGTATTTGGAGTGAGCGGTGTGGCGGGGCTTAATGGTGGTGTTACATCTTGGAATGAGGTTGGCTAGTCAGATAATCGAACCTAGCGCCTTGTTTAGGGGCTAGGTCCGAAATTTAAACACTATTGTCGAAAAAGGTTCCGCTTGGTTTAAGCAACAACGTCTTGTGGAGGCGTACCTTCACAGTTAGAAACAACAGCATCAATTTGTACTAAAGCATTCATTGGGATCTCTGAAACCCCTACTACCGTTCTTGCCGGTAACTCAGCATTAAAGAATGTAGTGTAGATTTCGTTTACCGCATCAATATCTGAAATATCCTTAAGTTGAATATTAATTTTCACCGTATCGTCCATGCTATGGTCAACACTTTCAATTATCGACTTAATATTTCTCAAACACTGTTCAGCTTGTTCTTTTACCCCACCAGAAACTAATTCATTTGTTTTCGGGTCTACAGGCAATTGGCCTGAAATATGATTATAGTGAGAGAAAGCGACGGTGTGCGAATAAGGCATGAATGGTGCTGCAGCAGTATTATTGGTTTCAATAACCAATAAGCGAGTGTCTTCTGGTAATTGCGGTGGTGTACCGTCGCCATGTGAAACGGATGTATCAATTTGAATTAAAGCGCCCATTGGTAGTTCAGCCGCGTTAACAACAGTACGTGCTGGAACATAACTTGGGAAGAACTTAGTGCACACTTCATTTACCTTTTCAGCATCTTCGATGTTTTTAAGGTAAATAGTGGTTTTAACCACATCATTCATGACATGACCGATGCTCTCTAGAATAGCTTTAATGTTTGCTAAGCATTGTGCTGTTTGCGCTTCGATACCACCATTAACCAACTCACCGGTGGTTACATCTATAGGTAACTGAGCTGAAAGATTGTTGTAGTGAGAAAAGGCTGCGGTCTGTGTGGACACATCACTTTGAGGCGCATGATCCGTATTTCTTGATACCTTAACTAGCGCGCAAGGTGCTTGTGGTTTAGTGCCTTCGCCGTTTGAAATAAGCGCATCCATTTGTACTAAAGCGTCACTGTTCGGTAGCGCAGCCACACCCACCACTGTACGTGTAGGAAGGCTGTTGTGGAAGAAGCTTTTGTAAACTTCATCAATAGCATCGATATCAGACATATTCTTAACGAAAACATTAATCTTCACGACATCATCCATTACATGGTCGATGCTTTCAACAATCGCTTTAATATTATTTAAGCATTGTGTTGCTTGGTCTTTAATATCACCAGTTACTATTTCACCTGTTTTTGGATTAACAGGTAATTGAGCAGAAAAGTTATTATAATGAGAAAAAGCGACCGTTTGTGTAGATACAGAATTAATTGGTGCATTTTCAGTATTTCTTGAAACTTTAATGATATCGCTACTCATCGGTATTATCCTTTTTATAAAATAGGCATACGTATTTATATTTAATAATCGTATTGGAAAGAATGATTAAAGTAGCGCCATATTAATTTAATTATTTTAAGCTAAACGTGACCCCCATCAGACTATTAC
>NZ_JAKJSY010000068.1:0-26235 GCF_050337445.1 Vibrio minamisatsumaniensis
TGCCTATTTAGGTGATTAAAAAATTTTTAGAAAGTTAACTGCGTTAGGAGATGAAATGAACGACCAAAAAATCATTGTGGCTTTGGATTATGATAACCAAGCGGATGCGTTAGCCTTTGTCGATCGTATCGACCCAGCATCTTGCCGCTTAAAAGTAGGCAAAGAGATGTTTACTTTGTTTGGTCCTGAATTTGTTCGTGAATTACACAAACGTGGTTTCTCTGTATTTTTGGATCTTAAATTCCACGATATCCCGAACACATGTTCAAAAGCTGTTCGTGCAGCTGCTGAACTGGGTGTTTGGATGGTGAATGTTCACGCAAGTGGCGGTGAGCGCATGATGACGGCTTCTCGCGAAATCTTAGAACCTTATGGCAAAGAGCGTCCACTGTTAATCGGTGTAACGGTACTAACCAGTATGGAGCAATCTGATTTATCGGGTATCGGTCTGGATCTTGAACCACAACAACAGGTGATGCGCTTAGCTTCTCTAACGAAAAACTCAGGTTTAGACGGTGTTGTATGTTCTGCACAAGAGGCTTCTTTGCTTAAAGGTGCACTTGGTCAGGAGTTCAAGCTTGTGACTCCAGGTATTCGTCCTGTTGGCGCGGATGTTGGTGACCAGAAGCGTATCATGACGCCTTCTAAAGCGATTGAATCAGGTTCAGACTACCTTGTTATTGGCCGTCCTATTACGCAAGCGATAGACCCTGCTGCTGTACTTGCAGAGATCAACGGTACGTTAGCTTAAGTCTTCTATATTTAGATTGAGATACAAATAAAGAAGGCTAGCAAATTGCTAGCCTTAATTTTTAGTCTGGATTCGTATTAACGGTACTGCATGTTTAATGTGGAGCTTAAACCGGAGCACCACTATGGAATTTGAAGTCGCTGTCGCTTGAAGTGATGAGATCGGCTTCTACCTGCGCAAAGTGAGCAATACGCTCTGAAATATCTTTGCCTGCGATCTGTTCAGCTAGTTCAAGGTAATCTTGATAGTGACGGGCTTCTGAGCGAAGTAGAGACACGTAAAATTTCTCCATGTCTTCTTCCAAAAAAGGAGCCAGTTTAGCGAATCGTTCACAAGAGCGAGCTTCAATAAACGCGCCGATGATAAGTTTATCAACCAGAGCATCGGGTTCGTAAGTCTTAACTTGCTTGATCAAGCCTTTAGCGTAACGACCCGCCTCGATTGGTTGGTAAGCCACGCCTTTCTTTACCATTAATTCCATGACTTGATAAAAGTGATGCAACTCTTCTTTAATGAGTAGCACCATTTTATCAATCAGGTCTGCACCGTAATTACAGCCTTCTTTTGCTGTAATTTGCTTCGATACGTTACTTTTACCACGCAGTGACTCTAAGTCGCCGATACGACGATATGCAAATTGCTCGTAGGGTAAAATCCACTCATTCAGTTGCTTCGCACTTTCTTTATCAACGGCATATTTACGGATTAGGAATAAAGCACTTTGTGCAGCTTTCAGCTCGCAAAGCATGTGATCACGTAGAATGATGTGAAGGTTTTCAGGTTTCTTAGCTTTGTCTATCCATGAATCTGGTGTTTCAGCTTTAAGAAAAGAGTGTATTGGTGCTAATAATTCTTGATACATGGGCGGGGCAAGTTTGTTGATAATGCGGGATTTTATCACAGCTCATAGGATCTCCCTATACGGAGAAAGGAAATTCACTCGCAACAAAAAAGCCGACCATTTAATGCAAATGAAGCGGCCTTGTTATATTCAGGGTCTAGACCGTTACCATTTCTTCTTCTGACCGAACAGAGCATCCATGTCGTCGTCACGCTCTTTAGATTCAATTTGCTGTAAATCATGTGCATTTTTATCTTGGCGTTTCTGATCAAGGTCGTTGAGCATCTGCTGAAGCTTTCCTTTTGCTTGAGTAGAGTATGCATCGTTTTTGGTTGCTAATGCATCAATGCCTTTACGCAATAACTGAATGGCCGTTCCCGGCTGCCCGCGAGAGATCGAGTCATTTACACGTTTGATAACATTTTCGATGTTGATACGAATCTGAATTGTTTCTAGACGAGCGTTCTCAACCACAAAAGATTGAGTTTCAAAGCGGCCTTTATTGTGTTCGTTGCGTACTGTTTCGCGTAGGCGTTTCACTAGCTTAAGCATCATGATTGCCTGCTTATCACTGCTAGGAACACGGAACGAGGTACTTTCACCACCTTGGTAGTTCTCTTTCAGCTGAGTGATTTGCTGCTTCACGCTTTCAATTCGTTGGGCGAGCTGCTTATTTTTAGGATCGAGTTGATGCATGTTTTCTAATGCATCAAGAATTCTATTGTTTAAGCATACAAGAAGATCTTGACTAAAAGGCATGTGATGAGCATTGCCAATCAGCTCTTCTGTTCCATCGATAATGGTTAGATAACGAGAAGCTTCCTGTTTCTTCGCTGTTTCTACCTTAACTTTGTATTGAAGCATGATGTTGTAACCCAAAACCAACACCAAAAGAACGGCGACTAAGGCAATTATTAAACCAATATTCATATATTTGTGTCTACTTGTTATTTTCTAAAGCTAACAGGAGAGAATACACGATTCCATTGTGTATAGGCACTCGTAAATTACAATAACTGATTATCTCTTGTTAAGCGCAATCAGCAATCAAAATTTGCTAACTAATCTATGAGAATGAGGAGTGAGTAGCAAAGAGATACTGATATTCTAGTTTGTTGGGTTATAAAAACTCAATTTATCTGTCATTTTAATGTTTGAAGCGTTATAACTATTAATTATATTACACGAGACTATAGCGCTTTCTTTGCAAATAACTTAGCACTGAAACGAGTAAAGGATTACGAGGTTAAATATGAAGCTACAGCAATTGAAGTACATTGTTGAGGTTGTAAACCATAACCTAAATGTTTCTGCAACGGCAGAGAGTTTATACACTTCTCAGCCTGGCATTAGTAAACAAGTTCGATTACTAGAAGACGAATTAGGTATTCAGATTTTTGAACGCAGCGGTAAGCATTTAACGCAAGTAACCCCAGCGGGTGAAGATATCATTCGGATTTCTCAAGAGATCTTGGCTCGTGTTGAGAGTATTAAAGCTGTTGCCGGTGAGTATACTCATCCTGAGATGGGTACATTGAATATTTCAACGACTCACACACAAGCTCGTTATGCACTCCCTGATGTCATTAAGGGCTTCACGGCGCGTTACCCAAAAGTATCACTTCATATGCACCAAGGCACACCTAGCCAAATGTCAGAAGCCGTTGCTAAAGGGACCGCGAATTTTGCGATTGCCACGGAAGCACTTCACCTCTATCAAGATGCTATTATGCTGCCTTGTTATCACTGGAATCGTTCTATAGTTGTGACACAAGATCACCCTCTGGCACAAAAACGTAATATTACGATTGAAGATCTTGCCGCTTATTCTCTTGTTACCTATGTCTTTGGGTTTACGGGACGTTCTGAATTAGATACCGCCTTCAATAAAGTGGGTTTGACACCTCGTGTGGTATTCACTGCAACGGATGCGGATGTCATTAAAACTTACGTTCGTATGGGTATTGGCGTCGGGGTAATCGCCAGTATGGCCATTGACCAAGAACAAGATTCTGATTTGGTTGCTATCGATGCTAGCCATTTATTTGGTGCAAGCACCACGAGTATTGGCTTCAGAAAAGGCACTTTCTTGCGTTCTTATATGTTTGACTTTATGGAACGTTTTGCCCCTCATTTGACTCGTCCAGTTGTGGAGCAAGCTATTTCTCTTAAATCAAATGATGAGATAGAAGCCATGTTTAAAGATATTGAACTGCCGGTTCGATAGGCCTCAACCTTGCTTACCTAAGTTGCTCTTCTGCCTGTTATACGTTTCTAGGCGATTTTTCGTTATGACTTAACTTACTGATAAAACGCGACTCCTTTTTGGGGTCGCTCTTTTGCTGTCGCATCTTTCTATTTTTGCCTCTTGCCCCTACAATCCACGTACGATAGGGGGAAGCATGTATTCACGATTTACAATACTCGATTTATTCTTGTTAGAGCACCAAGCTTATTGGCGGTCAGAGCCTTTCCACCTGTGTCAAACCCAACAGCAGCCATGGAAAAAGATCAATCGTCCGCTCGTTGATTGGTTAGACAGTTTAAATAAGGAAAACATTCAAACTCTAAAAGATCAGCCCCAACTTTTGGTTGAGGAATTGATTCGCTTTTTTCCTCAATTAGATACGGCTAAACAAACTGTCCAGTTCGAAAGGACGGCTCTGATAGGCTTAGATCTTCCACGTAGTACTGCTGATGGTGTTCCCGGGAGAAAGTTACAACAAATTATGGCGATGGGAGAGGCGGCCCTTGAACATCACCAGGGTAAAGAGTGGCTCGAGTGGTGTGCTGGTAAGGGCTTTCTTGGCAGAATTCTATCTCAACAATCGGACCAAAAAGTCACCAGCTTTGAGTGGCAGCAATCGTTATGTGAGAGCGGGCAAAAAATTGCTGATGACAACCAGTTAAAGATGAACTTTGTACAAGGTGATGCGTTTTCAGATGATGCTGATGACGTGTTTAACTCAAACCAACATGCGGTTGCTCTTCATGCCTGTGGTGACCTTCATGTCGAGTTAGTTAAAAAGTGTGTCACACACGGGCTTCCTGCTGTGACGATTTCCCCTTGCTGTTACCATCTCATTCGTGATGAAACCTATCAACCTATGTCATCCGTCGCGAAAAACTCGACACTAACATTAAGTCGGAGCGACTTAAGAATCCCACTTCAAGAAACCGTCACTGGCGGTGAAAGAGTAAAGAGACATCGTCAGTTAGAGATGAGCTATCGTTTGGGTTTTAGCCAACTGCTTAAGGTTGAACTTCATATTGACGAATATATTCCTGTACCGAGCATTAGAAAATCAGAGTTAGCTGGGGGTTTTGAATCATTCTGCCGCTGGGCAGTTGAAGTAAAAGAGATATCGTTGGGAGCAGAGGTTGATTTTGAATTCTATTTAGCCCAAGGCGAGAAGCTTTTCTGGGAAATGGAAAAACTGAGTTTGGTTCAACAGGCCTTTCGACGGCCGTTAGAGGTTTGGTTGGCTTTGGATCGCGCAATTTATCTACAAGAACAAGGCTATGAAGTATCAATTGAAGCATTTTGTGAGCGCAGTGTGACTCCTCGAAACTTGTTAATTCATGGAACCAAGATTGAAGGCTAAATTGAAACAGAGCGAATGATCGTAGAATAGAGCTCGTTAAGGATAGCTTGCGGTCGATCGTATTGGCGAGATTAAAAAGCCAGTTCGACTTGTGGGTCGTACTGGCTTTTTAGCTTGCGAGTCGTATTTATTGAATGCCATTCAGAGGGTCATGGCCTCCAAATAGGCGGTTCTATAAATGACGAGCTGGGCAAACGTAATTAGTTAAACATTGCAATAGCGTTCGCTGGCTCTACGTATTCTAGGTTAAAGCTTTCCGCAACTTCTTTACAAGTCACTTTACCGTGGATGACGTTTAGACCTTCAAGGAAGCCTTTATCCGATAGAAGTGCTTCGCGGTAACCTTTGTTCGCCAGCTTAACAATATATGGTAGTGTTGCATTGTTCAGCGCGTAAGTTGAGGTACGAGCAACGGCACCTGGCATGTTAGCAACACAGTAATGAACGACGTCATCAACGATGTAAGTTGGATCAGCGTGAGTGGTTGCGTGTGAAGTCTCGAAGCAACCGCCTTGGTCGATTGCAACATCAACAACAGCTGAGCCAGGTTTCATTCTAGCGATGTGTTCTTTGGTAACCAATTTGGGAGCGGCTGCACCAGGGATGAGTACAGCACCAATGACTAGGTCTGCCTCTAGCACATGCTTCTCAATCGCATCTTCAGTAGAATAAACCACTTTAGCACGACCTTGGAATTCTTCATCAAGACGACGCAGTGTGTCTACGTTACGATCAAGAATAGTGACATCTGCGCGAAGGCCAACGGCCATACGTGCTGCGTTAGCACCAACCACACCACCGCCAACAACAACAACTTTCGCAGGTTCAACACCTGGAACACCGCCGAGAAGAAGACCGCAACCACCGTTAGACTTCTCTAATGTTTGTGCACCTGCTTGAATAGACATGCGACCAGCCACCTCAGACATTGGTGCTAATAGTGGCAAGCGACCCATATTATCTGTTACAGTCTCATAGGCTACGCAGACAGCTTTGCTCTTGATAAGCTCTTCAGTTTGTGGAAAATCTGGTGCAAGGTGTAAATAAGTAAATAATATTTGCCCTTCGCGAAGCATAGCTCGCTCGACAGCTTGAGGTTCTTTAACCTTTACAATCATCTCTGCTTTCGCAAAAACGTCAGCAGCAGTAGGAAGAATGGATGCGCCTACAGCGATGTAATCATCGTCTGAAAAACCGATACCACTACCGGCATTGGTTTCTACAAAAACTTGGTGACTATGTGAGATTAGTTCTCTCACACTAGCAGGGGTCATACCAACGCGGTATTCGTGGTTCTTGATTTCCTTAGGTACGCCAATGATCATCCTGACTCCTTATTATATTATGGTTGTTTTATCTATTTTTAGGGTAATTCTGTCGAATTAATATCTAGTATAGATGGGTTTAAGTAAAATTTGATACTGAATATTGAAAAGTTGTAGTATATTTTTTTGCAAGGAAGTAATAAGGTGGAATAAAAAATGGCAGACAATTATAAGAAGCCGTCCAAGGAACTAGATCGTATTGACCGCAACATTCTTAATGAGTTGCAAAAAGACGGTCGTATCTCAAACGTTGAACTCTCAAAACGAGTCGGACTTTCTCCAACTCCATGTCTTGAGCGTGTTCGTCGTTTAGAACGTCAAGGTTACATTACTGGGTACACAGCCTTACTGAACCCACAGTACCTTGATGCTTCACTGTTAGTGTTTGTTGAAATTACATTGAACCGTGGTGCGCCAGATGTGTTTGAACAATTCAACACTGCGGTGCAGAAACTGGATGACATCCAAGAGTGTCATTTAGTGTCGGGTGATTTTGACTATCTTCTAAAAACACGTGTATCGGATATGGGTGCTTACCGTAAGTTGCTTGGTGACACGTTACTGCGTCTACCAGGCGTAAACGACACTCGAACTTACGTTGTAATGGAAGAAGTGAAACAATCTAATCAACTTGTGATTAAAACTCGTTAACCTCGGTTGGTGAAAATGAAAGAAAGCGGACATTTGTTCCGCTTTCTTGCTTTCTGGAATTGGGTTTTTCTGTTTGATATGGTTAAATCACCAGTGGTTTCATAGAAATGAGAGGGCTGGACCTCTCGTAACATTTTTATTTCGTTCAATTATTAAGTTGGTTTATGTTCAAGCACAGCAGTAATAAAGTAGAAACAATCATTAAAACGAGTGAAGAGCCTCAGTCTCCTCGTTTGAACGGTTCTCAACGTCTCAAAGAGTGCAGCCTGATTTTGGGTGTTCTCTTCTCTATTCTACTTGCCGTTGCGTTATTCACTTTTAACCCTGCGGATCCATCATGGTCGCAAACGGCATGGGGTGGGGATATTCAAAATGCAGGTGGTTACTTAGGTGCATGGTTGGCGGATACGCTTTTCTTTGTGTTTGGCTCTCTGGCCTATCCACTGCCGATCCTCGTGACGGTTGCCGCTTGGGTTCTGTTCCGCAAACGTAATGAAGACGAGCCGATCGATTTTATGCTGTGGGGCACTCGCTTACTTGGTTTGACCGTCCTTATTCTTACTAGTTGCGGTTTAGCCGACATCAACTTTGATGATATTTGGTACTTTTCGTCAGGCGGTGTGGTTGGTGACGTACTATCGAGTCTTGCACTTCCCATATTAAATCTTCTTGGCAGTACGTTAGTTCTTCTTTTCTTGTGGGGGGCTGGCTTTACTCTGCTTACGGGTATTTCTTGGTTAAGCATCGTTGACTGGTTGGGTGAATGTGCTATCCAACTCTTTACGTCAGTTGTTAATAAAATCCGTAGACAAGATCAAGAGTTGATCGAACCTGAACTAAAAGAATCTGCAGACCGAGCTCTTCCCGCGATAGAAAACTATGCCGATGTAACGGAAGAGAAAAAAGAAGTGGAGCAAGAGCAGTGGGATCCAGCGATGAGTTTCTCTGCGACCAATGAATCTTCGGATGCGGCAGTCGATGTATTAGACAATGGTCATGAACCCTCTAAGCGCCAATACAATATTCACATGCCTGTCGATACTCAGGTTAAGCAAGATGTTTTGGTTCAACCTGAACCAGAACCAGAACCAGAACTTGAACGTGTCGCTGACCCTATGCCTTCAGCACCAATCTACCATGCACCTGAAGAAACCTTACAAGAAGGTGTTGAGCGTTCAAAACAGTTGAATGCAACGATAGAACAACTAGAAAATGCAGCAATATATGACAATGATCTCGCAGAGCAAAGTCAGAGTGATCCTCACGAACCTCAAGTCACACCACAACCATATGTGCAGACTGAGCAACCGGAAGTGCCCGTTGATTTTGACAGCGTTGAGTCAACAGGAGAGGGGATTCCAGAACAGAATAGCGAGCTTGATTCGCAAGATGTTCAACCCGAGTCTCTGTATGCTTCACCTTTAGGAGAGTCAGAGTTCACTGTCGAAGGGGATTTCTCTGCACAATCTTCACCGTTTGATGTCGCGGAAGAGCAAAGCGATGAACAAGGTTCAGATCTTGAATTCGAACAGACTCAAGATGAGTTAACGAACGCAGCATTAACCAACGAGTCGTTTGAGTCCTTCTCATCTCAAGAAGAACATTCAGAGCCTGAGCAGCTAACAGCGCAGAGCTTAGAATCAGACGTTGACCTTCCTTGGGAAGAGGTAACGGAAGAAGAGGCTGTGCATCCAGACCAAGATGTTGCGGCATTCCAGAACCTTGTTTCTGAAGCTCAAGCGAATATGGCAGCGACACAAAATCCGTTTTTAGTTCAGCAAGATGTTAATTTACCGAAACCAGCGGAACCACTGCCTACGCTTGAACTGCTGTTCCGTCCTGAAAAACGTGAAACCTTCATTGATCGTGATGCGCTAGAGGCCATCGCTCGTTTGGTTGAATCGAAATTAGCCGATTACAAAATCAAGGCCGATGTGGTTGATATTTTCCCTGGCCCAGTGATCACTCGATTCGAGCTCGATCTGGCTCCCGGAGTGAAAGTCAGCCGTATCTCTGGCCTTTCTATGGATTTAGCGCGTTCACTTTCTGCATTGGCAGTACGTGTCGTAGAGGTGATACCGGGTAAACCTTATGTGGGCTTAGAGCTGCCGAATATGAGTCGTCAAACGGTATTCTTCTCAGATGTGGTTGCTAGCCCTCAGTTCCAAGAAGCAAAATCACCAACGACAGTGGTTCTCGGACAAGACATCGCTGGTGAAGCTGTGATTGCTGATCTATCGAAAATGCCTCACGTTCTGGTTGCAGGTACAACCGGTTCTGGTAAGTCAGTTGGTGTAAACGTAATGATTCTGAGTATGCTTTACAAAGCATCACCGGAAGATGTTCGATTTATCATGATCGATCCGAAAATGCTTGAGCTATCGATTTATGAGGGGATACCACATCTATTGTCTGAAGTGGTGACTGACATGAAAGATGCATCGAATGCCCTTCGTTGGTGTGTCGGCGAAATGGAACGTCGCTATAAACTGATGTCAGCGCTGGGTGTTCGTAACATTAAGGGCTATAACGATAAGCTTAAGATGGCGGCAGATGCGGGCCACCCAATTCACGATCCTCTTTGGAAACCGGGTGACAGCATGGACCCTGAAGCGCCATTGCTTGAAAAACTGCCTTACATCGTGGTTATCGTTGATGAATTTGCTGACCTGATTATGGTGGTCGGTAAGAAGGTCGAAGAGCTGATTGCCCGTTTGGCACAAAAAGCACGTGCGGCGGGCGTACACTTAATTCTCGCGACGCAACGTCCGTCCGTCGATGTCATTACCGGTCTTATTAAAGCTAATATTCCAACCCGTGTGGCCTTTACCGTATCAACTAAAACGGACTCTCGTACTATTCTTGACCAAGGTGGTGCGGAATCATTGTTGGGTATGGGTGATATGCTTTACTTGCCACCGGGTTCGAGTCATACAACGCGTGTTCACGGTGCTTTTGCATCGGATGATGATGTGCACGCTGTGGTGAATAACTGGAAGGCGCGTGGCAAGCCAAACTACATAGATGAGATCACTAACGGTGAACAAACCCCAGAAACCTTGCTTCCGGGTGAGAAGATGGAAGGTGATGAAGAGGTTGATCCTCTGTTTGATCAAGTGGTAGAACACGTGGTGCATTCACGTCGTGGTTCAGTCTCCGGCGTACAACGTCGATTCAAAATTGGCTACAACCGTGCCGCACGAATTGTCGAACAACTTGAAGCTCAAGGTATTGTCAGTGCTCCGGGGCATAACGGTAACCGTGAAGTTTTGGCGCCTGCGCCACCCAAAGATCAGTTCTAGTAGGAACTGATTTCCATTAAGTCGGTCAAATCGAAAATATGACCGACTTATGTTCTAACAGGATTATTGATGAAAAAAGTATTCGCACTTTTATTTATGAGCTTCTCAGTGTTTGCTTCTCCGAAAGAAGAGTTGAGTAGCCGTTTGGCATTAAACGCAGGCTTTAGCGCTGACTTTAAACAAGTCGTGACCAGCCCTGATGGTGATGTTGTTATGGAAGGTCAGGGCACGGTAGAGATTGCACGCCCAAGTTTATTTCGTTGGGAAACGACTCTTCCGGATGAAAACTTGTTAGTATCTGATGGTCAAAGCTTGTGGTATTACAGCCCGTTCATTGAGCAAGTCAGTATTTACTGGCAAGAGCAGGCCACATCTCAAACACCGTTTGTTCTGCTGACGCGAAATAAAGAAAGTGATTGGGATAATTACACTGTGTCGCAAGCGGGTGATCAATTTACCTTAACACCAACGGCTGTCGATTCTAATCAGGGTGACTTCCAGATTAAGATCACTGACAAGGGCATTGTTCAGGGCTTTAATGTGATTGAGCAAGATGGTCAAATAGGTGCATTTACCTTTAGCAATGTTGACTTAGGTAAACCCGCGACAAATCGTTTTACTTTTGTGGTTCCGAAAGGTGTCGAGGTCGACGACCAAAGAAACTGATCCAAATGAGTCGATCGTTGGATCGTAAGTCGATAGGCGTTAATGCCATCAACGAATCAAGAGATTGCAATTGAGTAATTACAGCTTAGATTTTGCAGGGGACGAAGATTTTCGTCCCCTTGCTGCTCGTATGAGGCCTGAAACGGTCGAACAGTACATAGGTCAGCAGCATATATTAGGCCCAGGTAAACCACTTCGCAGAGCATTGGAAGCGGGCCATATTCACTCGATGATTTTATGGGGGCCTCCGGGCACCGGCAAAACCACGTTAGCGGAAGTGGCAGCAAACTATGCTAATGCAGAAGTTGAACGCGTATCGGCGGTAACTTCGGGCGTAAAAGACATTCGTATTGCGATTGAAAAAGCGCGTGAGAACAAGCAAGCAGGGCGCAGAACCATCCTGTTTGTAGACGAAGTCCATCGCTTTAACAAAAGTCAGCAAGATGCTTTTCTGCCTCATATCGAAGATGGCACCGTGACCTTTATTGGTGCGACGACAGAAAACCCTTCTTTTGAATTGAACAACGCTTTGTTGTCACGAGCGCGTGTCTACAAACTGACGTCCCTGAATACCGATGACATCTCACTCGTGATTCGCCAAGCGATTGAAGATAAGCAACGCGGGTTAGGTGATGTGTCGGCTGATTTTGCTGATAATGTTTTAGATCGCCTCGCTGAACTGGTTAATGGTGACGCGCGTATGTCGCTCAACTATCTTGAGCTTTTATATGACATGGCAGAAGACAACGATAAAGGCGAGAAGGCGATAACTTTGCAGTTACTGGCTGAAGTGGCTGGTGAGAAAGTCGCTCGCTTCGATAATAAGGGCGATATTTGGTACGACCTAATATCGGCGGTTCATAAGTCAATTCGTGGCTCAAACCCGGATGCGGCCTTGTACTGGTCTGCGCGAATGATTGCTGCGGGCTGCGATCCTTTGTATATCGTAAGGCGTTTGCTGGCGATTGCTTCTGAAGATATCGGTAACGCTGACCCTCGTGCCATGCAGGTCGCGATGTCGGCTTGGGATTGCTTCACGCGGATTGGCCCTGCTGAAGGGGAGCGTGCGATTGCACAGGCGGTAGTCTATCTCGCGTGTGCACCAAAGAGTAATGCGGTTTACACCGCGTGGAAGCAAGCCCTAACAGATGCGCACAACCTTCCTGAATATGAAGTCCCTCATCATTTACGAAATGCACCGACAACTTTGATGAAGGACATGGGCTACGGGCAAGAATACCGTTATGCTCATGATGAACCAGGAGCCTACGCGGCGGGGGAAAAATATCTCCCTCCTGAAATGGGAGAGAAGCAATACTATTTCCCAACAAAACGAGGCTTAGAGACCAAAATAGGTGAGAAGCTAGATTATCTGGCGGATTTGGACGCAAAAAGCCCACAAAAACGCTATGAAAAGTAGTCTTTTTTGGATATCGTTACCTAGTCATAAAATTTCAATTAAATCGTTATAAATTGGTCGAAATAGCACCAGTTTTAGGGGTTTAGCAGTGATTCAGTAGCAAACTACTGAATATTCAAATAACTAAAGCATAGGATTAGCAATGCTGGATTCTAAATTACTTCGAGCTGAGCTGGATGAAACAGCGGCAAAATTAGCACGTCGAGGCTTCACCCTTGATGTAGAGACAATTCGTGAACTTGAAGAAAAACGTAAGTCCCTTCAGATGAAAACTGAAGAGCTACAAGCGTTACGTAACTCTCGATCGAAGTCCATTGGTCAAGCGAAAGCAAAAGGCGACCATGAAGAAGCTGAGCGTATCCTTGCAGAAGTAGGCAACTTAGGCGCAGAACTAGACCAAGCTAAAGTAGCATTGGCTGATCTTCAATCTGAGCTAGAAACGATCACCATGTCGATTCCTAACTTACCGGATGCAGAAGTGCCAGACGGTAAAGATGAAGACGACAACGTAGAAGTTTCTCGTTGGGGGCAACCTAAGACTTACGACTTTGAAGTGAAAGATCACGTCGATCTTGGCGAAATGTCTGGCGGTCTTGATTTTGCTAGCGCAGTTAAAATCTCGGGTTCTCGTTTCATCGTGATGAAAGGCAAATTTGCACGCCTACACCGTGCTATTGCTCAGTTCATGCTGGACCTTCACACTGATGAGCACGGCTACACTGAAATGTACGTACCGTACCTAGTGAATCACGATAGCCTTTACGGTACTGGTCAACTTCCTAAGTTCGGCGAAGACTTGTTCCACACAAGCCCGCTAACTGAGCAAGTCAGTGACGTACCTCTTAAGACGCTATCGCTTATCCCTACTGCGGAAGTACCGGTAACGAACATGGTTCGTGACACGATTACTGATGAAGCTGAACTGCCACTTAAGATGACAGCTCACACGCCATGTTTCCGTTCTGAAGCGGGTTCTTACGGTCGTGACACTCGTGGTCTTATCCGTATGCACCAATTCGACAAAGTTGAATTAGTACAAATCACTAAACCAGAAGACTCAATGGCAGCGCTTGAAGAGCTAACGGGTCACGCTGAGAAAGTACTTCAACTTCTAGAGCTTCCTTACCGTAAAGTCATTCTATGTACCGGTGACATGGGCTTCGGCTCTGCGAAAACTTACGACTTAGAAGTATGGGTTCCAGCACAAGAGACTTACCGTGAAATTTCTTCTTGTTCAAACATGTGGGATTTCCAAGCGCGTCGTATGCAAGCTCGTTTCCGTCGTAAAGGCGAAAAGAAACCTGAACTTGTGCACACACTAAACGGTTCTGGTCTTGCTGTGGGTCGTACTATGGTTGCTATCCTTGAAAACAACCAAGAAGCTGACGGCCGTATTGCTATCCCAGCAGTACTTCAGCCATACATGGGCGGATTAACGCACATTGGTTAATTATCACGTCTAACGTGAATCATGATTTAGAAGCCCAGCTATATGCTGGGCTTTTTTATATCGGTATTAATGTTCTATCTTCTTAAATCAATATATCTAATCGGCATCTTAGCGCCAGTTTGATTTTAGAGTTCAACTATCTGCAATAGTTTGAAAACACTCTGGTGTGCACAGTGCTGTGTCGATGGCATTGACGAGTGCAAGGATTTCTTCTGGGTTTGAGATAAAGGGAGGCATCATATAAATCAACTTACCAAATGGGCGGATCCAAACGCCTTGTTCAACAAAATGCGCTTGGATGATTTCCATATCGACCGGCGTGTGAGTTTCAACGACGCCAATTGCGCCTAACCAGCGAACGTCTTTGACAAGATCGTGCTCGCGTAACGGTGGTAGCAGCTCAGAGAAAAGCTGTTCAATCTGCTGAGTCTGATTTTGCCAATGACCTTGCTCGATGATGGATAAACTTGCCGCACCAACTGCGCAAGCCAGTGGGTTGCCCATAAAGGTTGGCCCATGCATAAAGCAACCTGCTTCACCACCACATACCGTGTCAGCAACTTCTTTACTTGCCAGCGTCGCTGACAATGTCATATAGCCACCCGTTAATGCCTTGCCTACACATAAGATATCCGGTTGAATATCGGCATGTTCACAAGCGAACAGTTTCCCTGTGCGGCCAAAACCAGTCGCAATCTCATCCAAGATAAGTAATACGTTGAATTCATCACACAGTAAGCGAACTTGTTTTAAAAATTCAGGGTGATAGATGCGCATACCGCCAGCCCCTTGCACGATTGGCTCTAAGATCACCGCTGCGACTTCTTGATGGTGTGCTGCCAGCTTTTCTCGAAAGCTGTTGATGTCGTTCGCGTCCCATTGTTCCCAAAAGCCTGTTTTTGGAGAATCAGCGAAAATGTGCTCAGGTAAAAAGCCTTTGTAGAGGCTGTGCATCGAGTTGTCTGGGTCGGTCACTGACATCGCCGCAAAGGTATCGCCGTGGTAGCCATCTCTTAGTGTGAGGAACTTCGAACGAGGTTGTCCTTTGGCGTGCCAGTATTGCAGCGCCATTTTGAGGCTAACCTCTACCGCGACTGAACCTGAATCGGCCAAAAATACATGCTCAAGATTACTGGGCGCGAGATTCAAAAGCTTCTTACATAAATCGATAGCGGGCTGGTGGGTGATACCACCAAACATAACGTGCGAAACCTTATCGATTTGGCGATGAGCTGCGGCATTTAACTCAGGGTGGTTGTAGCCGTGGATGGTAGACCACCAAGATGACATACCATCAATAATTCGTTTTCCGCCTTCTAATTCGAGGTAAACACCGTCTGCGTTGGTGACTGGATAGCAGGTCAGAGGTGTTAATGTTGATGTGTAGGGATGCCAGATATGTTGGCGATCAAAGGCGAGATCCATAGTAATTCCCATTCTTGATGTGGTTGTAAAATAGCCAAATGTAAACTTTTCATATTATCAATGTGTTGACAGTCTAAAGCTTGTCGGTAGACTAGCCAAGCATAAATGCAATCTCTAGTGATGGAGATGCAACATCAAATAATAAAAAAGGATCGACACGTGGAAGTTCGTCATGACTGGACCGTTGCTGAAGTAACAGCGCTGCTTGAAAAACCGTTTATGGATTTAATGTTTGAAGCTCAAGTCGTTCATAGGCAGTACCAAGAGCACAACCACGTGCAGGTGAGTACGCTTTTATCGATTAAGACCGGTGCTTGCCCTGAAGACTGTAAGTACTGCCCTCAAAGTGCTCACTACCGAACGGATGTTAACAAAGAACGTTTGATGGAAGTTGAGCGTGTTTTGGATGCGGCGCAAAAAGCGAAGAACGCAGGCTCTACTCGCTTCTGTATGGGGGCGGCGTGGAAAAATCCGAAAGAACGCGATATGCCTCACCTGACTGACATGATCAAAGGTGTGAAAGAGATGGGTTTAGAAACTTGTATGACATTAGGTATGTTAACGCCAGAGCAAGCCGGCGAGCTAGCGGATGCAGGTTTGGATTACTATAACCACAATCTTGATACGTCTCCGGAATTTTACGGCAGCATCATTACTACTCGTACTTACCAAGATCGTTTAGATACCTTATCTCACGTGCGTGATGCTGGTATGAAGATCTGCTCTGGCGGTATCATTGGCATGGGTGAAAGCACCAATGACCGTGCTGGTCTGCTAGTAGAGCTGGCTAACCTTCCCGTACACCCTGAAAGTGTGCCAATTAACATGCTCGTAAAAGTGAAAGGCACACCGATGGAAAACGTTGATGATGTTGAATCTTTCGACTTTATTAAGTTGATTGCGATTGCTCGTATCATGATGCCAATGTCTGCGGTTCGCCTATCGGCAGGCCGTGAGAATATGAATGAACAGATGCAGGCGATGTGTTTCATGGCTGGCGCGAACTCTATCTTCTACGGCTGTAAGCTACTGACGACGCCAAACCCAGATGAAGACACGGATATGCAGCTGTTTAAGAAGTTAGGCATCAACAGCCAACAAGTGGCTCAGAAGCCGGATGAAATTCAAGAAAACGAACTGTTAGATCAAGTGGTGGAGCGTGTTGCTGCTCGTCCAACGAAAGATGACATGTTTTACGATGCCACTGTTTAAATCTCGTATTAAAACAGCGCTTGCGCATCGCCGTGAGCAAGGGCTAACTCGTCAACTCAAGGTACTCGAAAACAGTAATGGTCCTTTGCTTACTTGCGCAGGTTCTCGCTTCATTAATTTTTCGAGTAATGATTACTTAGGCTTGGCGAACGATCCTGAATTGGTGGAGGCGTGGCAAGCAGGACTTTCTCAATATGGTGCTGGCAGTGCAGCATCGCCATTGGTCACGGGGTTTAGTGCTGCCCATCGAAATTTAGAAGCTCAGCTGTGTGAATGGTTGGGCTTTGAACGTGCCATTCTCTTTAGCTCTGGCTTCAGTGCGAACCAAGCCTTGTTGTTTTCTCTGCTTGAAAAAGACGACGCTCTGCTGCAAGACAAGCTTAATCACGCCTCTTTGATGGAAGCGGGGATGCTTTGTCCTGCAACCATGAAACGCTTTAAGCACAATGATACGCAGCACCTAGAATCGTTATTAGGTCGGTCTTCACAGTCTCTAGTCGTCACTGAAGGCGTATTCAGCATGGATGGTGACCAAGCGCCTCTCGAACATATCTCTAGCCTGACTAATCAATACGATAGTTGGCTGGTGGTAGATGATGCTCATGGTATCGGTGTGCTCGGTGAGCAAGGGGCAGGGAGCTGCAATGCGGCACAAATCTCACCTGATCTCTTGGTGGTGACCTTTGGTAAAGCATTTGGCCTTTCTGGTGCAGCGATCCTTTGTTCGTCAGAGGTCGGTGACTACTTAACTCAGTTCGCTCGTCATCATGTGTATTCGACGGCGATGCCTCCTTCACAAGCTGTTGCTTTGTCCCATGCGTGTCTGATGATTCAAAAGCAAGAATGGCGTCGTGAGAAGCTTGCTGAACTGGGGACTCTCTATGCAGAGCAGATGAGCGGCTTGAAAGGCTTTGTGGATACTCAGACTCCGATTAAGCCATTTGTGATAGGTGAAGCTCAGGCGGCATTATCTATAGCTGAAGAGTTAAAGCAAAACCAAGTTTGGGTGACCGCAATAAGGCCGCCAACGGTTCCGTCAGGCACTGCTCGTTTACGAATTACGTTAACGGCCAATCACAGTCAGAAAAAAATTCTTCAGTTAACTGATTCACTGCGTCAAGCAATAGAACGAAATATCGAATCAAGCTTTGAATCGAATATTGAAACAAGCCTCGAATCAAATAGTGAGAGTCAGTAAATGTCACAAGAAGCCGTAGTGCATAATTACGTAACCCACGATAAGTGTGCGATTGCTGAAGCCTTCGGAAAAGCGGCAACAACGTACGATAAACACGCAAAGTTTCAGCGGGAGGTCGGGCACCGATTACTGGATAAGCTACCGAGCGATCTCTCGGGCTTAAAAGTGCTCGATTTAGGTTGTGGGACGGGCTATTTCTCCGAGCAGATGGTTATGCGTGGTGCTGAAGTCGTGTGCGCTGATCTTTCTGGAGGCATGTTAGAAAGGGCAGAGCAGCGTTGTGGTGCATCGGTCTCTCTATATCAACAAGCAGATGCTGAACAATTGCCGTTTGAAGATGGATGTTTTGACATTGTTTTTTCTAGCTTAGCACTGCAATGGTGTGATGATTTATCCTCGCCTTTGAAGGAGATGAAGCGTGTTTCAGCTAATGGAGGATGTGTGATTTTCTCAACATTGCTTGATGGGTCTTTGTTTGAACTGGAAAACTCATGGTCAAAAATTGACTCACATCAACACGTTAACCGTTTTATCACAATCAATCAGGTAAAAATTGCGTTAGCGCAATCTAGCTGTAAGTCTCATCAACTAGACTTGCCCACCATCACGGTTTGGTATGATACAGCGTTTGAACTGATGCGCGACCTTAAAGGTATCGGTGCTAATCACGTAAGTGGGCGCTCACAAGGTTTAACAAGTCGACGTATGTTGCAGCTTGTTGAACGGGAATATCAAGAGTTTAAAAGTCATCAAGGTTTCTTACCAGCAACATATCAAGTTTGTTTAGGGGTTATTCAATTATGATTGATGCATTATTCATTGCAGGTACGGATACCGAAGTGGGAAAAACAGTGGTTTCAAAAGCGATTCTTCAAGCTTTGGCCGCTCAAGATCTATCAACCATTGGTTATAAGCCAGTAGCTGCTGGATGTGAACAGTACCCTGAAGGGCTACGTAACAGTGATGCATTGCATCTGCAAGAAGCGGCGACGCAAAATATTGCCTACGAAGACGTTAATCCGTACGCACTATTACTACCAACGTCGCCTCATATCGCAGCAAAGCATGACGGCGTAGTGATGGATGAAACTCTGTTATCTACAAAGCTAGAACAGCATAAGCGAAACTCTGACATCGTTTTAGTTGAAGGTGCTGGCGGTTGGCGTGTGCCGGTTTCAGATGATGAATACCTGTCTAGCTGGGTGAAAAAAGAGCAGTTGCCAGTGGTACTGACTGTCGGCATTAAACTGGGCTGTTTGAGTCATGCTCTACTGACTGCAGAAGCGATTCGTGCCGATGGCTTAAACTTGGTTGGTTGGGTTGCAAACCGTATCAACCCAGGCACTGAGCACTATGCTGATATTATTGCGATGCTTGAAGACAAGCTAGGTGCACCGAAGTTAGGTGAAATTCCTTACGTGCCAAAAGTGAAGTCTAAGAACATTGGTAAGTATATTAATGTACAACCATTGCTTGATCTTTAAATCCCAAGTTATATGTTAAACAAGCAAAGGGGCTGCAATAGCAGCCCCTTTGCTTTGTTAAGCCTTTAGACCATAAATTTATAAAAAAATCGGTCTGTTATATAAGTAAATATGGGTTAATGTTCTTTTGTGAGTCCCATTAGTGCTTGCTGTGTTTCTGTGATTTTTGTTTGTGCCGTTTGCGGTGTTAGGAGTCCAATCTGCTTTTTCGCTTCTTCTTCAGTAATCCCTAGGTGACAGCACAATAAATCGATAGCCATTTGAGTGTTAGTACCTTCGACCATGCTCCTTCCCTCTTTGTTCATGGAATAGCCAATAAATCATCTATAGTTACTGTAAACGAATTGTTATATTGACACCATACGACTTAGGTCTAATAGAGCATGCCTACTCGAATCTGGTCTCGTAATCAAATGTTGCAATTTAATGCTTAACCTTGTTCTCCTAATCTAAGACTATATGTATGAGTATCTATCAGTCTTCAAGGTTGGAATCAATTGCTGCCTACCTTGTTTATAACAATAAGTTTAATAAAAACAGCTTTCATGCGGAGATAAGTAATGAAGCGAGTAATGTTGTTCCTTGCAACCAACCTTGCGGTTGTATTGGTGCTAAGTGTTGTTCTTAATATTGTATACGCAGTTACCGGTATGCAACCTGGCAGCCTGTCTGGTTTACTGTTAATGGCTGCGGTATTCGGTTTTGGCGGCTCTTTCATCTCATTAATGATGTCAAAAAAAATGGCGCTTCGTTCAGTGGGCGGTATGGTCATTGAAAGCCCGCGTAACGAAACAGAACATTGGTTGATGGAAACGGTAAGCCGTCAATCTCAACAAGTTGGTATTGGTATGCCAACAGTGGCGATCTACGACTCACCAGACATCAACGCATTTGCAACGGGGGCTAAACGTGATGATTCGTTGGTCGCAGTATCAACGGGCCTTCTGCACAATATGACGCGTGATGAAGCTGAAGCGGTATTAGCTCACGAAGTTAGCCACATCGCGAACGGTGACATGGTGACAATGACGTTAATGCAAGGCGTTGTGAACACGTTCGTTATCTTCCTATCTCGTACCATCGCCAACATTGTTGCGTCGAATGACAACGAAGAAGAGGGTGGCAGCAACATGATGGTGTACTTCGGCGTATCTATGGTGCTGGAACTGGTATTTGGTTTCCTAGCGAGCTTCATTACGATGTGGTACAGCCGTCATCGTGAGTTCCATGCCGATGCAGGCGCAGCACACTTGGTCGGTAAAGAGAAGATGATTGCAGCGCTAGAGCGTCTAAAGGTGAGCCACGAGCCACAACTAGAAGGTTCCATGATGGCATTTGGTATCAACGGTAAGAAGTCTCTAACTGAATTTCTAATGAGCCACCCACCGCTAGATAAGCGTATTGCTTCTCTACGTAATATGTAATTTCTAATACAAGTTGCGGTCGTTAAGCGGCAATATGTATTCTTAAGGCTTCCTTCGGGAGGCCTTTTTTGTACTTGCTGCCCAAGAATAGGTAAGGGTGTTTGTTTAATGCGACTTGCCGTATTTGAATGGAGGTGATGAGTAGGGTGTTTGACTGTCGTTCTTTTACTTAGGGTACTATTGTTCGAGAAACAAAAAAGGCTTCCACGTAGGAAGCCTTTGTTTATTCATTTTTCGAATCTGAATCTTACAGCTTGTCAGTCAGCTCGATTGCTTGACCGATGTAGTTCGCTGGTGTCATCTCTTTTAGACGAACTTTCTCGTCTGCAGGGATTTCAAGACCATCGATGAATGCACGCATGCCTTCGCCATCGACACGCTTACCGCGAGTCAGTTCTTTTAGCTTCTCGTATGGCTTCTCGATGCCGTAACGACGCATTACCGTTTGTACTGGTTCAGCCAATACTTCCCAGTTTTTGTCGAGTTCAGCAAGTAGCGCAGCACGGTTAACTTCTAGCTTGCTAATACCTTTCAGAGTCGAAGTGTATGCAATGATTGCGTAGCCAACACCAACACCTAAGTTACGAAGAACTGTAGAGTCAGTAAGGTCACGCTGCCAGCGAGAAACTGGAAGTTTTTGTGCTAGGTGGCTAAATACTGCGTTCGCTAGACCAAGGTTGCCTTCAGAGTTTTCGAAGTCAATTGGGTTAACTTTGTGCGGCATTGTAGAAGAACCGATTTCGCCAGCAATAGTCTTCTGCTTGAAGTGACCAAGAGCGATATAGCCCCAAACGTCACGGTCGAAGTCTAGAAGAATCGTGTTGAAACGAGCAACAGCATCAAATAGCTCAGCGATGTAATCGTGAGGTTCGATTTGAGTTGTGTACGGGTTCCAAGTTACGCCAAGAGATTCAGTGATGAACTCTTCGCTGAACTGGTGCCAGTTAACTTCTGGGTATGCAGAAAGGTGTGCGTTGTAGTTACCTACAGCACCGTTGATTTTCGCTAGGATCTCAACGCTTTCGATTTGCTTGAATTGACGTTCCATACGGTACGCAACGTTAGCCATCTCTTTACCCATCGTAGAAGGAGAAGCTGGCTGGCCGTGTGTGCGAGAAAGAAGAGGAATATCACGGTACTCGTTCGCAAGAGTTTTGATAGCATCAATAACGTTACGAATTTCTGGAAGAATCACAGTGTCACGAGCTTCTTTAAGCATAAGTGCGTGAGAGGTGTTGTTGATATCTTCAGAAGTACATGCAAAGTGAATGAATTCGTTGACGGCGTGAAGTTCAGGAACACCCGCTACTTTCTCTTTCAAGAAGTATTCAACCGCTTTAACGTCGTGGTTTGTCGTGCGTTCGATCTCTTTGATACGCAGAGCGTCTTCTTCACTGAAGTTAGCGGCGAGTTCATCAAGAAACTGGTTAGCTTCTGCACTGAACGCTGGTACTTCCTTGATTGCATCAGTTTGTGCAAGCTTTTGTAACCAACGAATTTCAACGATAGAGCGGTATTTTAGTAGGCCAAATTCACTAAAGATGCTGCGTAGTGCAATAGTCTTACTTCCGTAACGGCCGTCTACTGGTGAAACAGCAGTCAATGCTGACAGTTCCATGGTGTTCTCCTGAATTGAGTTTTCTAAATTTTGAGAGGTTTATACCAGTAACAATCTCAATTGTCACGCACATTGCGCAATCGTTTGCGTGAGAGTTGTGTGATACAAAAAACAAGCTCGCGACGAGGCGCGAGCTAATAAATTACATTCGAGCTAGTAGGATTTGAGCCTGCTCGATCATCTTCTTGCGACCGAAGATAAGATGGCGGCGTTTACCACCAACCTGACGCCAAAGAACGGCACTGCGAATCCCTGATAGAAGGAGTGCTCGAACTTTATGCTGGCTCGACGTCTGTTGTAGTACTGATGGCGTCCCAGAAACCTGAATACGAGGGCCGATAGGACTCACAACATCAAGGTAGATGCTCGCTAGGTTGCTGATCATTTGCTCGTCAAACAGATCAAAATGTTCAGTTTGGCGCTCTGCCGTTTGAATACGGTCACCAAGCTGAGACATAGAATCGTTACGAGATGATAGCTTACGCTCAAGCGCCATCAAGCTGATAATGTAGCGCGTAATATCGCTACCAGCTGGAGTACTATCGATACCTTTTACTAAGCATTCAAGACCAAGCTTTAGGTTCGCTTCACGTCCAAAGACACCCACGGTATTGGCTGGGTTGGTATTTAAAATGGCACTGAGTGAAGCTTCGAAGGCATCTTTATCACAATGGCCGTCTTTCGCAACTTGCTGAACCAAAGCCACAGCTTGGCAAATTCCGGCGAAAGCAATCGTACGGTCATAAAGTGTATTAGCCACGTAGTAACTCCTAGTTGTGTTCTATCGTTTGTTGTTCGTCGATTTGATTAGATGCGCTTTTCGATGATACCGCCACCAAGACATACATCATCTTGGTAGAACACTGCTGATTGACCTGGTGTCACAGCAATTTGTGGGTCATCAAAAATAACCTTAATATTCTCATCATCAATTGGGATGATTGTACAAGGAATGTCAGTTTGACGGTAACGTGTTTTTACCGTGCATGTCATAACTTCAGCAATTGGTGTGCGATTTACCCAATGAAGTTGGGAGGCGATCAAACCTTCTGATTTCAAAAGAGGGTGGTCTTTACCTTGTACCGCGATCAGAACATTACGCTTAAGATCTTTTTCACCAACAAACCAGGGCTCTTCATTTCCGCCACCACCTTTGGTGCCACCGATATGTAGGCCTTTACGCTGACCAAGCGTGTGGTACATCAACCCTTGATGTTGACCAATCACTTTGCCCTCTGGCGTTTCGATATTACCGGGTTGAGCGGGTAGGTATTTGCCTAGGAACTCAGTGAACTTACGCTCACCAATAAAGCAGATACCGGTTGAATCTTTCTTCTTCGCTGTGATCAAGCCTTGCTCTTCAGCAATACGTCGCACTTCTGGCTTCTCTAATTCACCGACAGGGAATAGGCTGCGTGCCACTTGGTCTGAGCTTAGCGTGTATAGGAAATAGCTTTGGTCTTTGTTGCTGTCTAGACCACGTAGCATTTCTGGTTTTACGCCAGCATCAAGCTCTTCTTGTGTTGGGAAAGTACGACGAACGTAGTGACCCATCGCAATGTAGTCTGCGTCGAGCACTTCATCCGCAAACTCTAAGAATGCTTTGAATTTGATTTCTTTGTTACAAAGAATATCTGGGTTAGGCGTACGGCCTGCTTTGTACTCAGCAAGGAAGTATTCGAATACGTTGTCCCAGTATTCTGCAGCAAAGTTGATCGTGTGAAGGTGGATACCTAGTTTGTCACATACCGCTTGAGCATCAGCAAGGTCTTCAGCTGCCGTGCAGTATTCTTCGTTATCGTCTTCTTCCCAGTTTTTCATGAAAAGGCCTTCTACCTGATAGCCTTGTTGCTGAAGAAGATACGCCGATACTGACGAATCTACACCGCCGGACATACCGACAATTACTTTCTTTTCGCTGTTTCCAGAGCTGATATCTGACATGTCTAAACACCGTTACTATTACTTGGTTGCAGATTCTAACAGAAAGAGAAACGGCGCGACAGATCCGAGACTGGAATCACAGTTTCATTTGCACAAATAGTGCGCTGACTTGGTTAGATAATCGTATGAGAGCGAGATGAGTCGCTAGGATGTCAGAAATATATATGGCATAGTCGCTCAAAATCCAAGGCTTGAGATAAAAAATGTCTGAACAAAATGAATTTATGCAAGAAGAACAGTTGATTGAAATTATCGAGAACCAACTTGAAGATGGTCAACCTGTGAAAGTGAAAGAGACGCTAATGCGTTTAATGATGACGGGTACTCCCCGTGAAGAGGCAATTGCGGCGATGGCATGTGCACTGGCTGTTGAAGTCTTTGATGTAATGAAAAATGGCGCAGAGTTCAATCAAAAACGTTACGCAGAGCATTTGGGTATGTTGCCAGATTTAAGCTTTATGGAAGGCGAATAAAAAAATAACCCAGCAAACGTTTGCTATAGTTTGAAAGATTGCCGCGTTAAATATAGCGCG
Organism: Vibrio minamisatsumaniensis; assembly: GCF_050337445.1. Lineage (NCBI taxonomy): Bacteria > Pseudomonadati > Pseudomonadota > Gammaproteobacteria > Vibrionales > Vibrionaceae > Vibrio > Vibrio minamisatsumaniensis. The sequence goes on from NZ_JAKJSY010000068.1 coordinate 24,850, forward strand.
GTAGAATCCGCCACCTATTTCCCCTTGACTTAGACTAGCCCTATGAAATTCCCTGGACAACGTAAATCAAAGCACTATTTTCCGGTTCACGCTCGTGACCCTTTAGTGAGCCAAGCTCAAACGAGCAAAAGAATGTCACGCACTCATATTATCGGTATTGACCAGACTCTGGTAGATATTGAAGCAAAAGTGCATTCTGATCTGATCGAAAAATACGGCTTAAGTAAGGGACACTCACTGGTTATTGGTGATGAAGCGGCGGAGTCTTTATATCTAGAATTGAAAGAGCAGTGCCTGATCACCAATGAATACGCTGGTGGCACAATTGGTAACACATTACACAACTACTCAGTGTTGGCAGATGACCGTTCTACCCTACTTGGTGTCATGAGCCAAGATATTAAGATTGGTAGTTACGGTTACCGCTATTTATGTAATACATCAAGCAGAATGGATCTGAACCATTTACAAGGGGTCGATGGCGCAATTGGTCGCTGCTTTGCATTAATTACAGAAGACGGTGAACGTACTTTCGCTATTAGCGAAGGACAAATGAACCAATTAAAACCAGAGAGCATTCCTGAAAAAATCTTCAAAAGTGCGTCTGCTTTAGTGTTAACCGCTTATTTAGTTCGTTGTAAGCCAGGTGACCCGATGCCTGAAGCAACAATGAAAGCGATTGAATACGCGAAGAAATACGATGTGCCTGTTGTTCTAACTCTCGGTACTAAGTTCGTTATTCAAGATGATCCAGAATTCTGGAAAGATTTCCTTGAGCAACATGTCACGGTTGTGGCAATGAATGAAGACGAAGCGGAAGCATTAACGGGTGAAAGCGATCCGCTTGCTGCTTCAGATAAAGCGCTAGAGTGGGTAGACTTGGTTTTATGTACAGCTGGCCCTGTTGGCCTCTTTATGGCCGGTTACACGGAAGATGCCGCGAAGCGTGAAACGTCACTGCCTTTACTTCCTGGTTCAATTGCTGAATTTAACCGTTTTGAATTTAGCCGTCCTGCACATAAAGATTTATGTGAAAACCCAATTAAAGTGTATTCGCACATTGCGCCATACATGGGGGGGCCAGAAAAAATCAAAAATACCAATGGTGCAGGGGATGCCGCTTTGTCGGCTTTATTGCATGATATGGCTGCAAATAAGTACCACAAAGAAAATGTGCCAAATTCGAGTAAGCATCAGCATTCATTCTTGACGTATTCATCTTTCTCACAAGTTTGTAAATATTCAAACCGTGCAAGTTACGAAGTGTTAGTTCAGCACTCACCTCGTTTATCTCGTGGCCTCCCTGAAAGAGAAGATAGTTTAGAAGAAGCTTACTGGGAAAGATAAGATACTTTTATCCATATTATTTATATACCCGATAAGAGG
>NZ_JAKJSY010000069.1:0-26232 GCF_050337445.1 Vibrio minamisatsumaniensis
GCATTGCATTATGTAACCTTGGGTGTTATATTTTGGCTAATATTATGGAAACAATGTCACTATTTTGACGTGGCTTACCAACATGGGTTTTAGAGGTTTATATGGATATGACAACATTGAATTTGGGTGGTGCATTGGCACTTGGCCAGCGCATTGTTCTCTCGGTAGATGGTACGATTAAAGTCTTAGATGAAGAACAACCACTGCAAGCCGGGGATGTTGTCCTTGAATCGTCAAGTGACCCCGATACTCCTCAGCTTTCGGCGACCCGCTTTTCACCAGAAGACGGTGGAGAAGTTGAACTTGACCAAGATATCGCGAATATCTTTACCGCATTAGAAGAAGGCCAAGATCCAACGGTGTTAAGTGAAGAGTTCGCTACCGCTGCTGGTCAAAATGGTTCTAGCTTGAGTACAAGTGGAACTATCGAGCGAAATGGTGAAGAAACTATCCCGGGTACTGAATTCATCACCACAGGATTTGAAGCGCTAGGTATGTCTCGAACTCAAAGTCTTAGCCTTCTTGATGCTTTCCGTTCGTTCAATCAATCTCCTAACTTTGTCGATAACAATAATGTATCTGTTGAAGACACGATCTCCTTCTCCACAAATGAAGACACTCGAGTCAATGGCACCTTGTCAGCTTTAGACCAAGATGGTGATTCCCTATCTTTCGCAAAAGCGACCGATCCTTTAAATGGTACTGTCGTCGTCGATGAAAACGGTGATTGGACTTACACCCCCAATGAGAACTACAACGGTGATGACAGTTTTACGGTTGTTGTCTCTGACGGACAAGGTGGTACTGACACGGTTACGGTTAACATTGGCGTAACGCCTGTGAATGATGCACCAGTGGCTGAACCAAAAGAGGATTCGTTATTTGAAGGGCAGGTTATTACCGGATCGCTTAATGCGACAGATGTTGATCTTCCTGAAGGTGAGTTACTGGCTTTTACCACGGATTCTGATGTTGATGGTTTAGAACTCAATCTAGATGGTACATATACTTTCGACGCGTCTTCTTACGAGCGCTTGGCTGAAGGAGAGCGCATTGTTATCCAAGTCCCCGTATCCGTTACAGACGATCTAGGTGCGACCGATACCACTCTATTGACCATTACCGTTACTGGTACTAATGACACACCAGTGGTCGATATGGTTAACACCGGCAGTGTGAAAGAAGACACTGACTTGTCAGACACCAATACATTGAGCACATCAGGTGCGTTAACGTTCAGTGATGTTGACACGAATGACACACCGCAAGTGACGTTTACAGAAAAGGGTTTAGCAAGTTGGACGGGCGGGGTATTAACATCCGAGCAGACAAGTAAATTGGCAGGCGGCTTCGCGTTGGTAGACGGTAAATGGACCTATGACGTTGCAAACAGTGATATCAACTTTTTGGCTGAAGGTGAAAGCATCACTTTGAAGTTTGATGTGACCGTTGATGATGGTAATACCAATGGCTCAGTAACCGAGACGGTAACCATCACCATTAATGGCACCAACGATGGTCCCGTGGCAATTGATGATACGTACCAAGCTTATAGTGAGACGCTGCTTTTCTCTGAGTCGTTTGAAAACATGACAAGTACTGGTCGCTGGACGGTGATTAGTGGTGATCAGCTTGACGACTGGAATGCAACTCAGGGTCTAGAAATTCAACATGAAAGTGTGGTCAATAAGGCCTCCGACGGCGAATATATCGCTGAGCTTGATGCTTATCAAAATACAGCGATCACAACAAGTATTGATACATCTGGTCAAGATAGCATGCGCGTTGATTTTGACTACAACCCTCGTAGAGATGGTAATTCATCTTCAGATATGACCTTTAAAGTCGGTGATACCTTGGTTACCGTTCACGCAGATGGGACGCTGTCGGGTGCTGATGGGCTTAATGTTCAAATTGGTCAACCTGATGTCAATGGTTGGTATCGCATCACGGCGGAGTTTGAAGTTCATGAGGATATGACTGATCTAACGTTTGCCGGTGCTGGGGCTTCAGACAGTTATGGCGCACTGTTAGATAACATTACAGTAACAGGTGTCACCCAACCCCAACTTGTTACTGAAGAAGACCAACCGATCACGATTTCTTTTGCTGAGCTGTTGGCGAACGATACTGACGTTGATGGTGATGAGCTTTCGATAGTCGAGGGTTCAATCACTTCAGTGACTAACGGTACGCTTTCCGTTGATTATAACGACAAGACAATCACATTCATGCCGTCTCAAGACTACAACGGCGAGGCTACTTTTACGTATCAAGTGACCGATGGCCATGGTGGTACGGATCAAGCCGTCGTGACTATCAACGTTAAACCCGTTAACGATGCCCCAGAGTTCATGAATGAAAATGGGACTAACGGTGGCTATGAGTTTGGTTATGATGAAGGTATTGATGACTCTACCGTTATTGGCACGGTAGCTGCGGAAGATATCGATAATACTCAGAGCGAGCTTTCATTTAGTTTCCAGTCTGGTAACGAACAAGGTTGGTTTGAGATCGATAACCAAGGACGCATTACATTGACCAGTGCTGGTGTCGCGTCGTTAGCGAATGATTTTGATATTAAGTCTAATATCCATAACCTAGTTGTGACGGTCAGTGATGGGACGGATAGCGTTGATACAACGGTGAAGCTAACAGAAGATAACTTGAATGATGAGGATACTAAGTTTGATTCAGACAACGTTATGTTCAACTACCAAGAGAACCTCGCGCCTAACGTGACCATAGGTACTGTTACTGCGACGGATAAAGATGGAAGTAATATCACTTACTCAATTGAACAAGGTGACAATCTATATATTGAAGATAAGCCGTTGTATCAGGTTGATCCTCATACCGGTGAGATTAGCCTGACTGAAGAAGGTGCCGTCGCTTTTACTAACGACTATGAGAGCTCGGGTAACTCTCACTTAATTAAAGTGACAGCGACAGGTACTGACGGTAAGGGTGAACCTACGGTTGGCACCATAAGTGTGACTCTCAATGAAGCTGACGATGAATCAGATAATAAGCCTCAAGCTGAGGACTTTAGTGTCTCGCTCGATGCTCAGGGTAAGTCGAGCATCCTGTTCGATTCTAGCGATGAATCCAGCGATCAAATCAGTGACAAAGAAGACGATCGAGCCAATATTCAACTTGGCGTGATCATCACAGAGTTGCCTGACTCCGGTACTCTCTATTACGTCAATGAAAATAACGTTAAGACTGAAGTCATCATTGGAGAGAAGTATGATGATCCTAACCGTATCGTTTATGAAGATGACCAAGAGTCAACAGGGTTCTTCTTAGGTGTTGATGACACATCCACATTAGATAAGGGGCCCCATAGCACTGCAGAGTTCCATAACTGGGGGGATGAAGTCGATGCGTATACTCGCGAACTAAAGTTTGACAATGGTGATGTGGTCACTATTACTTCTGAAGGTCGAAATAACCTTGATGCTAAGCCGTTAGTACAAAACAACAGTCAGCAAGGCCACATGGGTTTCGGTATTGCATCGACGAACCGCGGTATTCACCAAGACGAGGCGATCAAGATTGATTTTTCTTCTCGTCCAGCAGACTCAGTAACGGTTGGCCTAAGTGGTTTAGGCGGTTGGTTCGCCCCAAATGCTGATGATAGTATTCAATCAAGAGCTGAGATTACCGTTACCTTTGATTATGGTGATGGCATCACAGAAGAAAAAACCTTCCTTTATGACGACACTCATAATAATCAAAATGTCACGATTGTTGCACCTGAAGGTGCTGAGATAGTTTCAGTTGAAGTAAGTACACAAGGCCCTGGCAACTGGGAACTGACTTCTCTTGAAACTAAGGCGTCAGATTCATTTGAATATAAAGCGATAGACAGTGATGGTAACGAAAGTGACATTAAGACGGTTACTATTGATAAGTCTGGCGACCTGAAAGCGAATAACGATCCGCAAAGCTTCAAAGTTAAACTGGGTGAATTCAGTGAAGACAATGACTCTCCATGGTCGGTTGAAGGCGCTGAGCTAAATGCTAGCTTCAATGGCCAAGATAGAGACTTTGCACACAGCGGTATTAAGATTGGTGTTGCCGGTCAAGTCGGTGGATTGGGCGCTCAGATCGAATATGATCGTGCCGAACAGCAGTCTGAGAAGTTTGAAATCCACTTAGACAACCCGGCGACTCAATTTACCTTCTCAGTATCTAACCTGTTTAAAAACGAAGGTAATGACGGTAATTTCACTGATAACCATGAACAAGGTAGCTGGGTTGCGTACCTCAATGGTGTAGCGGTTGCGGGTGATACGTTTATTGCTGAAGACGGTAACAATAAAGGTACTTACGAAATAACACCGCTTGGTCCAGATGGTACTCCAATCGCGTTTGATACTGTGGTATTTGAAGCAACTGAGTATTCTAACCAAGCAACGCATGATAATGATGCGTCAGATTATTTCCTTACGGGTTTTAAAGCCTCTAGTGAAGGCGCATATGCCGTTAATCAAGGCGGCATTCTTGAGATTCCGACATCGAAGCTTGCTGGTCTTATCGGTTCCGAGCTTCTTAATAATGATATCGATTCCGATGGTGACAATCTACGTATTACCTATGTATACGGTGAAACGGAAGGTAATGCGTACATTAAAGATGGCATCGTATACTTTGATTTAACTGGCGATGATTTTGTCGGTGAAACAACGTTTAAATATCAGATTACTGATGATAATGGCCAAGTAGCGAGTGCTGAAGTTAATGTTATCGTCAACCCTCTGCCGACTCCTGCTAGTGTAGCGTCTGTAGACCTGTTAGCAGACTCAGTCATTGAAGGTGATGACCTTGGCTTCAAAGTAACTCTAGACTCGAGTGCGCTTGTTGAAACTCAGCTCGATGTAACGTTTGGTAAAGATACCGATGATGCACAAGATTCTGGTAATGAGAAAGATCTCGACCTTAGCAAACTTGGTTTCACAAATGGTGTTACTTATGACGAGCAAAGCGGCAAACTGATTGTCCCCGTCGGCGTTAAAGGTTTCGCCGTTCTTATTCCTACGCTGGTTGATGGCGTCCATGAGCTTGACGAAAGCTACAGCTTAACAGTCGATGGTGTATCTGACACTGGTATCATCGAAAACGTTGATACGATTGAGCTAACGGTTGAGGGTGTTGCCTACGTCGCTGAAGGCTCGAATGCAGTCTTCGAAGTCAGTCTAAATAATCCGTCTTCAGAGAATATCGACGTATCGCTAGCCATTTCTCTTACTGGCAATGCCACTTCTGCGGAAACGAGGGACTTCAAAGATATCGGTGAGCTATACACGGTGTACTATTTGCAGCCACAACTGTCCGGTGAGTCAAAGCGTGTTGATCTTGATGTTGTGATTAAGGATGGTAAACCAACGGTTACTATCCCTAGTGGCGAAACAGAGATTGTTGTTGAAGTGGCAACAAAAGATGACCTTATATTTGAAGGGGGTGAAGGCTTTAACCTGGTTGTTACTGACGAGTCTGGTTATATATCAAATGGCTCTGATTCAGATCAAGTCACTATTTTGGATGATGGCTCTGATCCAGATGGCCCTGATGGTCCACAAGTTAACAATGATGATCGTCCAATCGTTCAAAGCATCAGCGACATTGAAATTGAAGAAGGCCTGTCTGGAACGTTTATTGTAGAGCTTTCAAATCGCAGCGAATCAATAACCACAATTGAAATGTCTCTAAATGATGGCTCTGCAGTGAGTGCAGATGGTCAACCCACAGAGGGTGACTTTAATGGATCTCGTGTAGTCGTTACGTTTGGCCAAGGGGCTGATAAGTACAGCGAAACTGTCGAGGTTATTAATGGTAAGTTTGTCGTTAGCGTTCCTGAAGGGCATGACTCATTTGCAGTTGAAGTTGCAACTAACCAAGATACGCATTCCGATAACAATGAGATGTTCTCTATTTCAGGCAATGCTCCTCATCAGCAAGACGCGGTGACGGGTGTTGCTACAATTGTCGACAACGAAGCACCAATGGTCGACCTCAATGGGGCGCTCTACGATATTGAGTATGTCAGTGAAGGCGCTGGCTACAGCAATGTCTTTGGTTACTATATCAATGACGACTCGGGTGAAAAGCAACTTCACGTACTGGTTTCTAATAGTAACGACCCAAGTCTCTCTCCAGGTACTTTGTTAGATTCCCCGTTGGCTTCGATTGATAACCTCGAGTTCTTCTTAATTCCAAATGGCTTCAATAAGATTGATAGCGATAAACTCGATGAACTTAAAGTCAATGACCAAGGTAAGTTAGTTGTCGATGGTGTTGTTCAATCGGGTATTCCAGTTTATAGATCGACTGACGAAGAGCATCAGATCTCAACCTCGGTTGATAGTGACGGCAATCTAGTATTGAGTTTTGATGACCAAAAAGGCCAAGGTAACGACGATAATGACTTCAACGATCTGGTTATTAAAGTCAGCAAGGTTGATACAGATGGCATTGACTATAACTCGGCATACGTTGAGGGCGAAGCCGCGGCTATCGCCGATATCAACGCTGATGTCTTTGACGATAAAGACATCATCAAATCGATGAACGTTACGCTAATCAATGCTAAAGAGGGTGACAATTTAACGTGGCCTGAGAATAGTGGCTTCAATGTCTCGAAATCAGTAAATGGGACTTTAATCGCACTCGTTATTAGTCATCCATCTGGTGATGTTTCTGCCCATGAGTTTGAAGCGTTCTTGAAGTCGATTCGATTTGTAAATAGTAGCGATACGCCTGATGAAGAAACACGCTTAGTTGAGGTAACGGTTTCTGACGGTGTTAACCAGTCTGAAACCGCTACAACGTCGATTTCTGTGACCGGTACTGATGAATTATCGTTCAGCAATGTGGCCGGTATAGAAGATCAGTTTATAGACCTAAATATGAGTGTTGCTGACGCCTTAACGTCTGTTAGCACGATAGAGCTGTCAGGTATTCCAAAAGGTGCAATTGTCGTCGTTGGTGGCGTTGAGTCTACAGTGGATAACAGTGGCACTGTTATTGTTGGTATTGATGATATTGCATCCGTTAAAGTGAAAGCGCCAGAGCATAGTGATGTTAACTTTGAGATTTCAGTAACAGCTAAAGACGCTGATCAACAGACTGTAGAAACAGGTCGTATTCACGTTGATGTTCACCCTGATGCGGACAAACCTACACTGGTTATCGGTGACTTTGAGAAAGTAGCCGCGATCGATTTTGAAGATGTAGAGATAACGTCAGGCTCTTGGGATAGTGACATTGAAATAAATAACGTCAAGGGTACATCGACCATTGGCGAGTGGAACACGTCTAATTCCGGTAAACACGTTGAAGTGGGTACAGAAGGAACTTACTTAACTGGCTCGTCAGACAATAAAGTGATGGAGATTGAAGGCGAAGTAGGAGACAAAGTTCTCTATACCGATATGGACCTTGTCGCAGGTCGCTTCTACAATTTTAAATTCGATATTGCTGCGAGAGACGATGTTAATCCTTCAGACTCCGACATGGAGGTATCGCTCTTTAAATTAGATGATTCTGGTAATCCCATTGAGAGCAGTAAAGTAACACTTTATGACTTTATCGCTGAGCGACAAGGTAGTGGTTGGCAAGAGGGAACGTTCACGTTACCCGTTGAAGATTCTGGTAAATACCGCCTTGTATTAGAAGCAGACGAAGCAGACTCTACAGGAGCAATAATTGATAATATTCAATTTACTGCGGTTGATAACTATGGTTACGAAGATTCATTTATCAAACTTAGCGAGATTAGTTCTTCGTTGGTGGATGCGACAGACGGATCTGAGACTCTTACTGTAGAGTTGGAAGGCCTTCCTGTTGGTTCATTGTTAGTTGATGGAACGCACACGTATACCGTCATAGAGGCCGGCCGAATTGATGTTACTGGTTGGGATCTAGCAGAACTTCAGATCAAGGTATTAGACCCTAGCACTTTTGACATTAAGGTCATCGCAACGGCGACAGAGACGGACACCAACAAGGATGACGATGTTCACGGAGAGCACGGTGATCTTGGTGGCAAGTTGGCTAATGCGTCTGAAGCGACAATTAATGTTACCGTTCTTGAGCGCCATCAAGCCCCGGATAGTACCAATGAGCATCCAATTGCAAAAGACTTTTTAGTTTCTTCGGATACTAATGTTGCAAGTATTAACTTCGCGCCAAATGCGACCGATACTGAAGATGATGCTAGCAGTACCGATAGTAAGCACACTTCGGTACGAATTGAAGAGTTGCCAGAGTATGGCAAGCTCTATGAGGTTAATGAACAAGGTGAGATTATTGGTGATGCGCTAGCCGTCGGTACAATTGTTTTGGATAGCGCGAATGTTATTTACGTGGCTAACGATATCGATGATATCGAGATTGGAAGTGACTTTACTGACGTTAATTTTGTTGTGGATAATGAGTTAAACCAGAAAAACAATCAGCCAGGAGTCGATCGCTTAGATCTAGATGGTGTGGTCGTTGCTGGTGGTTTGTTTGACGGTTCAATGTTCACCGATGGAAACGCAACGATCAAATATGACCACAACCCTAATCAGTTAGGGGTATTTGTTCACACGAGCCACGATAGTGGAACAGGCTCTGAAACTGGCATCGGCGAGTACATTTCTTTTGCTTCAGACAGGGGGAATATTTCTTCAGCAGAGATTTATTTATCTAGCGTGCAAGGTTTACTTGGCAATGGCAATGGCAATGGCAACAATCAACAATCGACAGCCAAGCTCGTTGCCTATCTATTTGATAACGGACAACAGGTTGGTGGCCCCATTGAATTACCGTTGGAAAACGTCAATCATAGTGCTCATACGGCAAGTGTTGATGTTAGCTCGGATTCTGTCACCTTTGATGAAGTTAGACTGGCGGTAGTTAACCCGAGTAACTCAGGTCAAGGTGCAGGGTTTAATGTTTCCGCTATTGAGTTTGACGTTAATGGTGTTGTGGGTATTCAAGATGACTTTAAGTATTCCGCTGTTGACTCGAAACCACAAGACAGTCTATCTCAAGGTACGGTTACGATTAACGCCACCTCGATTATCGGTGCGGTTGCCAGTGGTATCGATCATGTTACAGTAACGGGTAGCAATATGGTTTGGAATCAGTCGGCTGCACATACTTGGGAAACAGAGTCCAGCTCTCTGTTAGGCTATGATGAGCTTGACGGCGCGATTATCAATGTGGGTGTTGGCGGTGACAGTGTCAATATGGGCGCTGGTTCTGATACGGTTTATATGGGCGATAGCATCGTTCCAGGCATGGATCAGAATGTTAATCTCGATAACCAGAACGCAGCGATAGATAGACTTATTCATGCTGATATAAACGGAAGTACAGCGACTACTGCTGATGATATGACTTATGGTGATGAAGATTACCATCACAAGTTGGAAAGTTATTCTAACGCAGGTGTAGATATCGTTCAAAGTGGTGGTGGTAACGACACTGTATACGGTGAGGAAGGGGTCGATCTTATTTTTGGTGGTACTGGCCATGATGTTCTCAACGGTGGATCAGGGGATGATGCTGTCCGTGGTGGTTCGGGGAACGATACGCTTGTTGGTGGGTTAGGTGATGACATTTTAGTTGGAGATGATGGTGCCGACTTATTTCAATGGGTCGATCAGCCGTTCCAAGGTGATGTTGATAAAATTACTGACTTTGCTCTAGGTGAAGACCATCTTGATATCTCTCAATTATTGCCGACAGAAAATTCGATGTCTGATCTTCTTGAGCATATCACGATTGAAAAAGTCGATAATGGTGGTGACAAAGGTTTGGTTATTACTATTTCTGAGGATGCCAATAGTGATGGTCAAACGCAAACGATCATTCTCGATAATACGGGTAATCAGTTTGATTCTGTGAACGTTCAAGGTGATGGTCGTGTAATGAGTAGTGACCTGAGTCATTTGGTTAATCAACTCTTTGTCAACTTGCCGGATTAAAAACAGAAAAGGGCCGAAAGGCCCTTTTTAATACGTTTGTTGGTGAGAAAATCTCGAGTTTAAATCACTTTACAAGCAAAGCCCTTCAGGTAGAAACCTTCGGGATAGGCGGTATCTGTCAGGTGGTCGGCAGCTTGCTCGAAGCGCTCAACGAATTTAACGGTGCGGCCAGCATCGAGCGCCGCATCGGCGATAATTTTCTGGAATAAGTCAGTACCCATTAAGCCAGAGCAAGAGTAGGTGAGGAGAGTGCCACCCGGTTTCAGGATTTGCATCGCAAGCATGTTCACGTCTTTGTAGCCGTTAGCGCCTGATGTTAGGTTATTCTTGCTTGAAACAAACTTTGGTGGATCCATGATCACTACGTCAAACTTAGTGCCTTGGTCACGGTACTCACGAAGCAGCTTGAAGACATCAGCATTTAGGAACACGGCGCGTTTTTTCGAGATGTCAAATTCGTTAAGCTCAGCGTTGAATTTTGCGGTATCAAGAGCGAGTTGAGATACATCAGCGTTGATCACTCGCTTCGCGTCGCCTTTAAGTGCGTAGAGGCCAAATCCCCCCGTGTATGAGAAACAGTTAAGGACATCTTTGCCTTTAACGTACTTCATTGACTCTTTACGGCTATCACGCTGATCCATGTAGAAGCCAGTTTTATGGCCTTCCATAATGTTCACGCTGATTTTAACGCCATTCTCTTCAATTACAATTGACTTCGGTGGCTCTTCACCGTGAAGAACGCCAACAACCTGTTCTAGGCCTTCTTTTTTACGAACCGCTACGTCTGAACGTTCGTAGATGTTGCAGTCAGGGAAGCACTCGATTAACGCTTCTACCAATATGCTTTTGTTAAATTCAGCACCTGCACTCAGCAGTTGGCAAACAAGGAAGTCTTGATATTTGTCGATTGTGATACCTGGCAAGCCATCAGACTCTGCTGCGGTTAGCCGGTAGCCCGTTAGACCATCACGCTTAATGATATCTTCACGCAGTGACTGTGCATCTTTAATTCTTTTTATGAAAAATGCTTTATTAATTTCTTCTTTTTCAAATGTCCAAACACGAGCACGAATTTGAGAAGCCGGAGAGTATGCTGCTTTCGCAAGCCATTGACCATTTTGAGCATATACGTCTACAGTTTCACCTTGTTTTGGTTCTCCTTCGACCTTATCGATACCGCGTGAAAATACCCAAGGGTGTTTGCGGCGTAGTGATTTATCTCGGCCTTTAGCTAGATGAATTGAAGGAGTCATAATTTACTCTGTTGGTTGAAATTTGCAGGAGACGTATTGTCGGGGAAGTGAATTTGAAAAGCAAATAAGAAAGGGCTACAGAAGCAGCCCAAGTATCAATATTTTAATGTCCCGATGTTTAATGGTTATGCTTTGAGGCCAGTTAGTAGGCCTTCCATCGTGTCGCTCTGCTTACGAAGTTGATCAACATTGGAGTTACTCTTGCTGATCATTTGACAGATGTTGTCAGATTGATGGCGAATCTCTGACACGCTTTGTGCAATATTGTCTGCGACCACACCTTGCTCTTCAGCCGCCGTTGCGATTTGAGTACTACTATCTGCAATCGATTGATTCTTTTCAGCCAAAGAGTCAATCTCAACATTCACTTCAGACATCAATGTTTGGCCTTGACTGGCGTTATGAACCGTCACATCCATCAACTTTGTCAGTGACTGACTATTGCGCTGCAAGGATTCGATCATGCTTTGAATTTCAACCGTTGCTTGTTGAGTTCGTCCGGCAAGGGCACGAACTTCGTCCGCAACAACAGCAAAACCTCGACCTTGCTCACCAGCACGAGCGGCTTCAATCGCTGCGTTCAATGCAAGTAAGTTGGTCTGTTCTGAAATACTATTGATGGTGGCGACCACTTCATCGATTTGTGCAGCGTTAGCATCAAGCTCTTCCACCGCTTTCGAAGCTGATTGGATCTCGTTAGATAGGTTAGAGATAGAGTCTAAAGTATTAGAAACCTTAAGTTGTCCATTTTGTGCGACACCACGAGCATCCAGCGTTTGAGAGCTCGACTCATGGGCAAGAGTCGCGACTTCCCGGATGGTAGCAGCCATTTGTTCCGTAGCACTTGCTAGGCTATTTAAATGCTCTTGCTGGTTACTGGAAATGTCGGAACTTTGCAGAGTCGATTGGTTTAAATCTGAACTGATCTGCTGCATGAGAGCGACAGATTCTTGGATAGATAACACCATCTTTTGTTCGTGTTCGGCGACCTTGTCGATAGTAATTGCAATGTCACTGAACTCATCACGGACTGGGAAATAGTTCATTCGGCAAGTTAAGTCGCCATTCGCTAGGGTGTTCAAAGCTTTGTTCATCGAGAACATGGCTCCACCTATGAACGTCATGATGTAATAAACGCCCAGTGCAATAAGTGATAGGGTCACGGCGATGATAGAAATGTGTGTTGTAGTTAGCGCTGACCAAAGGTTCTGATCCGGATTTGCGACTAAACTGAAAGCGCCATTCATGACTGGTATTGAACCAACACCATAACCTAAAGAAATCGTTGAAGAATGGCTAACAAGTTGAGCAACTTGCTCTTGAGTGAGCTGACCGGCTTCGATAAGTCCTTTAATTAATATTACTTCTTCTTGGTAAAGGTGAACGAGTAATGCGTCTGCAGCGCTATCTAAAACGAGGGTTAGTATGACCAAAGCGACAACCGGTAATAAGAAGAGTAGATAGAACTTTTCTTGGATTTTTAGGTGAATGAGATATTTATCAATCCAACGAAATGGGATTTCTTTCATAATTGTTATACTCGAAGTAAGTCCACAAACAAGCGGTAAATGTATAGATGGTTGACTATATCATTCATATAATTTATGAGGCAACGTTATGAGAAATTCACGATTTATATTTGTCGTATCAGGCATAGTTCAGTGTGTTGGTTTCCGATATCACACCCGCAAACAGGCACAAGCTTTGGGTATATCGGGTTATGCTAAGAATTTGAGTGATGGGCGAGTCGAAGTGTTAGCCGTGGGAGATATCGTGCAGATCAATACGTTGTATGATTGGTTACAAATAGGCCCTGCAAGTGCAAAAGTCGACCGTGTTATTAAGCGAGAAATTGAAGATACTAATGAGCAGATGATCAGTTCGGGAGAGTTTAAAATACTGTAGTTAGCGTACTACAGTATTGACCTTGAAAGTAATCTAAAGCGGTTTAAGCTTTACAAGCATTTTGCTGGTTTAGGCAACCCTGCGAGCTTGGTTGCTTGTTTAGCGGGGCCTTTCTTGAATAATTTGAACAGGTACTTACTGTTACCTTTCTCTGGGCCGTGCGCTTTTTCCATTGCTTTAACGAGCATACGAACTGCTGGAGAGGTGTTGAACTCTTCGTAAAAGCTTCTTACAAAATGCACGACTTCCAAGTGTGCATCCGTCAGCTCAATCGCTTCGTCTTGAGCTAAAATTTCAATCATACCTTCTTCCCATTGCGTGTGGTCCAATAGGTAGCCTTGAGCGTCGGTTTCAATTTGTTTACCGTTGTATTCAAACATGTTTAGTCCAGAATCAGTTTAACTCAGCAAATAGGGTACATGACCACGTTTATCTTTCTCAAGAAATAATGTCGTTATCGCTCGAAATATTGTTTCCATAGATACAAAAAAGCCCAAGAGACACACTCTTGGGCTTGATTTTCAATGAACGATAATTAGTCGTTACTGTTCATCACACCTAAGATACTGAGTAGGCTGATGAAGATATTGTAGATTGACACATACAAGCTGATCGTTGCTGAGATGTAGTTTGTTTCACCACCACGGATGATGCTTTGCGTTGTTAGCAAGATAACACCTGTTGAAAACAGGATGAACATACCACTCATTGCTAATGACAGTATAGGCATCTGTAGGAAGATGTTTGCAATCATACCGACTAGCAGCACAACGAAACCAGCCATTAGCATACCATTAAGGAACGATAGGTCGCGTTTAGTAGTCAGTGCATAAGCTGACGCCGCCATAAATGCAAGCGCAGTACCGCCTAGTGCAGTTAGGATAACATCACCCATACCGGCACCAACGTACATGTTTAAAATTGGACCGATGGTGTAGCCTAAGAAACCTGTAAATAAGAACGTAAATACAAGACCCATGCCGTTGTCACGGTTCTTTTCTGTAAGGAAAAGTAGGCCATAGAAACCAACCAGCATGACAATTAGCCCCGGGCGAGGCAGGTTCATCGCCATAGATACGCCTGCTACTACAGCAGACCAAAGGAGTGTCATCGACAGTAGAGCGTAGGTATTACGCAATACTTTATTGGTTTGCAAAGCACTTTCTTGAGATGCTGTACGTGAAAACATAGGGCTGTTCATAATCTTCCTCGTAAGGTGACTTCAATAGTAATAGTTGTTAGTACACTTATGGGACTGAAAGTTCCATAAATCAAGTCTTTCATTCCTTTTCTATACTTAAAATAATAATCAAAATAGCCGTTTAAGTATCTCTCAATATGTAACAAATTGTTGATGATGTTTCATGGTTACAACTTTCAGAAGCTTTAATAACGAAGAGGCGACCGGAGCCGCCTCTGTCGATAGCTGAATAGTATCACATTAATGATGTAGGATTTGGCTTAAGAAGTTTTGTGTTCTGTCCGATTTTGGGTTTTCAAAGAAATCGATTGGGTTATTTTCTTCAATAATTTCTCCCGCATCCATAAAGATCACTCTGTCGGCGACTTCTTTAGCAAAACCCATCTCGTGCGTAACACACAGCATGGTCATACCTTCTTCTGCAAGCTCAACCATTACGTCTAACACCTCACGAACCATCTCTGGGTCGAGTGCTGATGTAGGCTCATCAAACAACATGACTTGAGGGTTCATACATAAAGAGCGAGCAATAGCGACACGCTGTTGTTGACCACCTGAAAGCTGGCCTGGGAACTTGTCTGCTTGCTCAGGGATTTTTACGCGCTCAAGGTACTTCATTGCAATCGCTTCTGCTTCTTCTTTCGGCATCTTTTTCACCCAGATAGGGGCCAGAGTACAGTTCTCTAATACCGTCAGATGTGGAAACAGATTGAAGTGCTGGAAACACATCCCCACATCACGGCGAACAGCTTCGATGTTCTTTAGATCTTCTGTTAATTCATTACCTGAAACGAAGATATGGCCTTTTTGGTGCTCCTCTAATCGGTTGATACAGCGGATCATCGTTGATTTACCAGAGCCTGAAGGGCCACAAATAACGATTTTCTCGCCTTTTTTAACTTCTAGATTGATATTCTTAAGTACGTGGAATTCACCGTACCATTTGTTCATGTCTTTCAACTCGATCATAAGACCTTGAGAGTTGTTTTCTGTCTGCTGCGTCATAATACGTCCTTGATCTTGTTCATTATCGTTTGTGACCGGTGTGAAGTCTGTTTTCTAGCCATATCGAATATCTCGACATACCAAAACAAAACACCCAGAACACTAACGCGACAAATACATAACTTTCTGTTGAATAACCAAGCCATTCAGGGTCGGTATTCGCGGCTTGGCCAATCCCTAGTACATCAAACATACCAATAATCAAAACAAGACTGGTATCTTTGAACAAACCAATGAAGGTGTTCACAATTGAAGGAATCGTGATTTTAAGAGCTTGAGGCAGAATGATAAGCCCAGTCTTTTTCCAGTAGCTCAATCCGAGAGCATCAGCGGCTTCGTATTGGCCTTTTGGTATTGCTTGTAAACCACCACGAATGACTTCGGCCATGTAAGCGGCACTGAATAGGACAACCCCAACAAGTGCCCTGATCAGCTTATCGGTTTCTGTCCCTTCTGATAAAAAGAGTGGCAGCATTACTGAAGCCATGAATAGAACTGTAATCAGCGGTACGCCACGCCAAATTTCGATGTATACAGTACACATACTGCGAATGATCGGCATCTCTGAGCGACGCCCAAGAGCAAGTGCAACACCAATAGGCAGTGACACGACAATACCAACAAGTGCGATGATCAGTGTAACCAGTAGACCACCCCATTTATGGGTATCAACAACTTCGAGTCCAAAGACACCACCGTATAGCAAGCCAGCAATGATAAATGGGTAGATGTTAACGAAGAACAACCAAATCCAAGTACGTTTAGGTGTTTTTTCATAAGCCAGTAAAGCTACAAAAATGGCTAACGTTGCATAGAAGAGGCGAGGTCGCCACAGTTCCGCTTCTGGGTAAAAGCCATACATGAATTGGTCCCAACGAACGCTAATAAAAACCCAACAAGCGCCTTCGCTTGTACAGGCATCGCGTGTGGTTCCTATCCAGTCAGCACTGATGAATGCCCAATCCGCCGCTGCCCATAAAAGGGTAAAAGCAAAGTAAGCAAGAACCACAGTGACGACGCTGTTTACGGGTCCATTAAACAGATTTTTTCTTAACCAACCGACTGGCCCAACGGTATTCGCTGGAGGCGGAAGATCAGGTTGAAATTGATGTGTACTCATCTTATCTCTCCACCAACGCTACTTTGCGATTGTATATGTTCATTAGAGCGGACGTTAATAGGCTCAAGGTCAGGTAGACACCCATTGTCATCGCGATTACTTCGATAGCTTGTCCTGTTTGGTTCAGTGTTGTTCCTGCAAATACAGAGACAAGATCCGGGTAACCAATGGCCATCGCAAGTGATGAGTTTTTGGTCAAGTTTAAATACTGACTGGTTAGTGGTGGGATAATAATTCTTAATGCTTGTGGGATAATGACAAGCTTAAGGGTTCTCGCTCGTGGGATTCCTAGAGACATAGCAGCCTCAGTTTGCCCATGATTTACCGCATTAATACCAGAACGCACAATCTCGGCAATGAACGCCGCTGTGTAGATACTTAAAGCAAGCATCAATGCAGCAAGTTCAGGGATTACGCTAATACCACCCTTGAAGTTAAACCCTTTCAAAACAGGGTAATCCGCAGAGATAGGCATACCCATAACAAAGTAAGTTACCAACGGTAAGCCTAAAATTAACGCTGCGGCAATTCGCAACATCGGTGTTTGTTGGCCGGTCAGTTTCTGTTTGTTATTGGCCCAAATGTTGATAATAAACGTAGCGATGATACCGGCAATCAATGATGCAATGACAATGCTACTGCCTTGCTCTAATACTGGAACTGGGAAGTACAACCCACGTACATTCAAGAAAATGGCTTCACCTAGGCTCATGCTTTGACGAGCAGAAGGCAAGGCTTGTAGAACGGCGAAGTACCAGAAAAAGATTTGTAAAAGAAGAGGGATATTTCGGAATATCTCGATGTAGACAGCTGCAAAACGGCTAACTAACCAATTTGAAGAGAGTCTAGCGATACCCATACTAAAGCCCAGTACCGTGGCTAACATAATGCCGAGTACTGAAACCAAAGCGGTATTGAGGAGACCGACAAAGAATGTACGACCGTATGAGAAGGTCTCGTCGTATTCAATCAGTGTTAAGCCGATACCAAAACCAGCTTCTTGAGACAGAAAATCAAAACCAGTGGTGATACCACGGGAGTCTAAGTTAGTGAGTGCGTTATTTACAATCGTGTAAAAGAAAGCACAAAGCGCTCCGACAGCGATAATTTGGAAAATGATGGAGCGAAACGTTGGGTTGTAAAAAAGGTTGGTACTTTTGGGCTGTGGCTTTGCCTGAGTTGGAGACGTCGTGTCATTAGGTTTCATACTGCTATAACCTCAAATCCATTTAATAAATAGGGCGGACAAGCCGCCCTCATTGATGCTTGGAGATTTATTAACGGATTGGTGGAGCGTACATAAAGCCGCCCGCATTCCATAGTGCGTTTACGCCTCGAGAGATTTGCAGTGGTGAACCTGTACCCACCGTGCGTTCGAAGCTCTCACCGTAGTTACCAACTTGCTTAATGACTTGGTAACCCCAATCGTCACGAATGCCTAGGCCTTTTCCTTTAGGACCGTCAACACCAAGAATACGTTTGATGTTTGGATCTTTTGACTTGAGCATTTCATCAGCATTCTTCGAAGAGATACCGTACTCTTCCGCATTAATCATTGCTGAAAGCGTCCATTTAGCAACGTTAAACCATTTATCATCATCTTGACGAACAACAGGACCTAGCGGCTCTTTAGAGATGATTTCAGGAAGTACCTGTGCGGATTTAGGATCGGCTAGATTCAAGCGAAGTGCGTATAGACCAGATTGGTCTGTGGTAAGAACATCACAACGCCCGGCATCAAAACCTTTCGATGTCTGTGCTGCCGTATCGAATACCACTGGCTTGTAAGACATGCCGCTGTTACGGAAGTAATCGGCTAGGTTAAGTTCAGTTGTTGTACCTGATTGAACACATACTGAAGCGCCATCAAGTTCTCGAGCACTTGTTAGACCAAGTTCTTTTTTAACCATGAAGCCTTGACCATCGTAGTAGTTAACGCCCACGAAGTTCAAACCTAGAGCAGTATCACGATGCAGTGTCCATGTTGTGTTTCGTGATAGTACGTCAATCTCACCAGATTGTAGCGCAGTGAAACGTTCTTTCGCTGTTAACGGTACATACTTAACTTTGCTCTTATCACCGAGTACCGCCGCTGCAAGAGCTTGACAATACTCAACATCGATTCCTTCCCATTCACCT
Organism: Vibrio minamisatsumaniensis; assembly: GCF_050337445.1. NCBI lineage: Bacteria > Pseudomonadati > Pseudomonadota > Gammaproteobacteria > Vibrionales > Vibrionaceae > Vibrio > Vibrio minamisatsumaniensis. The sequence goes on from NZ_JAKJSY010000069.1 coordinate 18,604, forward strand.
TTTGAGTTAGGGTTAGAGAACCCTGGAAGACCTGTACTGACACCACAAGTTAAAAATCCTTGAGATGTGACTTTATCCAGAGTGCTTTCTGCCGCTGATGCCGATGTTGCCATCATCGCAGTTGATGCAGCTACCACTGAAGCAAGAAGTGTTAGTTTATTTGTCATTTGTATCCTTCCTTGTTAACCAGGTGACACCTGATACTCGTGCTCATTTGAGTTTCTTGTATGTGTTGCGTTGTCTATGACCTTGTTGTTCAAATTAAACGAGTTGCATTTTGCAAATGAAACCGTGCGCGATTTAAACAACTGTTTATAAGGTTAGGAAAGGATTCGTGGTTTCACAAATGTATAATTTAAAAAGAATTTTGAGTGAAATCACAAATCCGAACACAATTAGGATGACGAAATGTTAACTCGATGTAAATAGTGCAACGTATCACACAATTGGTGCAACAAGATTTAGGTTTTTATATTGATAATTGACTGGGGGAATGTTCTGAGTTTGTGTTGTTAAAGCGAAGCATTAGACTTGAAAAAGGTTAAAATTTGGTTAAAAAATATTTTTATTGTACTTGGATAGTTATTAATATGCTCCAAATTTGGTAGCATGGATGAATAGTTATTTAAGTCGTATCAAGGAAGAACATGCGTTATTTCCCGATGTTTTTGGATGTAGAGAATAAGCCCATTTTAGTGGTGGGTGGTGGTGAAGTTGCTTGCCGTAAAGTCGATAGCTTGTTGCGAGCCGGGGCAAGTGTAACGTTGGTATCTCCTAAGGTCGCGCCTTACTTAAAGCAATTAATTGATGATGGAAAACTTCATTGGATTCAAAATTTCTACTCGTCACAAATAATATCGAAAAATTACTTGCAGGTTTGGGCGACAACAGACAATCCAAGCTTGAATCACCAAGTGTATAATGATGCGAAAAAACTGGGCATTCTAGTCAATGTCGTTGACGATCTCCCTTACTGCGACTTCATCACACCTTCGATGATAAATCGCGGAAGAATCCAAATTGCCATCTCTAGTGGTGGTGCATCACCTGTTTTAGTAAGAAATATCAGAGAAAAACTCGAAACGGTATTGCCACAAAACATAGGCTTGATAGCAGACTTCGGTGCATCAAAACGCAATTCAATCAAAGCGTCATTTCCAACCGTCGACGAGCGTCGTAAGTTTTGGGAGCGTTTCTTGTCATCCAGCTTTATCGATCAGGTGACTGATAGAGAACAATTAGAGTCATACTACCAGCAAGCGGTAACCGAAGGCGTAGATAGCGAAGGGCAGGTCACTTGGATTGAATTCGAGCAAGACGTCGAATTGCTGTCTATGAAGGCTTTGCGTTTGATGCAAGAGGCAGAGCTCGTACTTTCATCGAGCGATTGTCCATTTGAATTTATCGACCTGTGCCGCCGAGATGCAGAAAGAGAGAGCTATGTTAATAGCGGAGAGCTATCAACCAAGCTTGAGCAAGCGAGAGCTGAAAAATTGCGTGTGTGTGTGTTTATTCCACCGGCAAGCGTCGAGTTTAATCTGTTGGTCGGCAAAGACCTAAAATTGTCCGCGGCCAAAGTACTCAGTTGAGGAGGCTTGCTTTCAAGTTACAGTGAGAGTTTTCTGGCTGTTCGAAATAGACGAGAGACCGTAAATAAAAAACCACTTCCCTAAAGGAGTGGCTTTTTGCTATTTCAAACACGACATTGTCATGATGAATGAGCAACCACAATAAGCAGTCACTCAAACTCAACAATTAGTCGCGGAAGTTGTCAAACTGGAAAGGTTGGCCAAGTTCACCGCTACGAACCAAAGCCATAACAGCTTGAAGATCATCGCGCTTCTTACCTGTAACACGAACTTTGTCGCCTTGGATAGAAACTTGAACTTTTACTTTGTTGTCTTTGATTAGCTTAACGATCTTCTTAGCAACATCGGTTTCGATACCTTGCTTAAAGATAACCGTTTGGTGCCAAGTGCGACCTGTTTGGTCTGCCGCTTTTGCTTCCATCGCGTTTGGATCAACATTGCGCTTTGTTAGGTTGCTACGAAGGATATCGCGCATTTGCTTCAGTTGAAAATCGTCTTGAGCAGTCAATTTTACTGATTCATCTTTGTAATCAAAGCTTGCTTCAACGCCGCGAAAATCGAAACGAGTCGATAGTTCACGGTTTGCGTTGTCTACCGCGTTACGCAGTTCTACTGCTTCTACTTCAGAGATAATGTCAAATGATGGCATTGTGTTGTTTCCTTAAGCTAAGTTTCTATCTTTAATTGCTGTTGCAAGCATGTCTAGCATTGTTGCAGTATCTTCCCAGCTTAGGCATGGATCAGTAATCGATTTGCCATATTCTAGGTTGTTGATGTCTGTCATTGGCTGGTTGCCTTCAATAATGAAGCTTTCTGCCATGATGCCTGCAATTTGGTTCTTGTTCGATTTGATCTGCTCACAAATGTCTTGTGCAACTTCTAACTGTTTACGGTGTTGTTTCTGACAGTTAGCGTGGCTAAAGTCGACAACTAAACGTTGAGGCAGGTCAAATTCAGCCAGTTGCTTACACGCAGTATCTACAGATTCAGCGTCGAAGTTAGGGCCTTTATCACCACCACGTAGAATAACGTGACCGTATGGGTTGCCAGAAGTACGGTAAACCGTCATGCGGCCGTTCTTATCTGGAGAGTAGAAGTAGTGTGAAGCATGCGCAGCACGAATTGCATCGATAGCAATCTTGATGTTGCCGTTGGTCGCGTTTTTGAAGCCAACTGGGCAAGACAGTGCAGAAGCCATTTCACGGTGAATCTGAGATTCAGTTGTACGAGCGCCAATCGCGCCCCAAGTGATAAGGTCTGCAATGTACTGACCTGTGATCATATCAAGGAACTCAGTCGCGGTAGCTAGGCCAAGCTTGTTGATGTCGAGTAGAAGTTTACGAGCTTTGTTTAGGCCGGTTTCTAGTGCGTATGAACCATCAAGGTTAGGATCAGTAATCAATCCCTTCCAACCGACAACAGTACGAGGTTTCTCGAAGTAGGTTCTCATGACCACGAATAGTTCATCTTTATACTGGTCTTGAATCAGACTTAAGCGCTCAGCGTAATCGAGTGCTGCTTCTGTATCGTGAACAGAACATGGGCCAACGATGACTAATAGGCGGTCATCACGACCTGTTAAGATATCTTCAATTTGGCGGCGAGAATTTTTAATGCGCTCTGCAACGTCGTCAGTAATAGGGTGTGCATTGCCTAGTTCGGCAGGAGTTGGCATAGGACCCAGAGCTTGGGTTCTCAACTCATCAGTTTTTAATGGCATGTGATAGCTTTTTTATTCTATTGCGAAGTGGTTAAGATAACGGAATTGAACAGAGGAATAAACTCTCTTAAGTCAAAGTTATCTCTGTTATTGCTAATATTCTAATTTTTATCAGCAGGCCTGCGTCAAATGAGGGATTTTCACTTGTATTAACAGGCAGCTATCGGTATTTTCGTTTGAACACAACATAAAAATGCTGGAGCAGCAATGACTCAAGAAAATCAAAGCACTTTGCACCCAGGACTGGTTTTAGGTGATGTGCTGCCTTCTTATAACGATAATAATAATGCCAACCACTTATACGTTTCATTATCAGAATTGGTGATGGATCGTGTCTTTTACCATCCAAGTATCGAAAGTCATTTAGATACACTGACTGATATTGAAAAAACATCCTTAAATACGATCCTTGGCGATAAAACTGTCGATGAGCATTTTATTTCAACCTTGGTGATTGCTATCCAAGCTGCGGTTCAGCCAAATCACACTTCTGTACGTATCGCATTAAGCAGTGCAGACAGCCATGGCTTCCGTTCGTTGCTTGGCGGGAACTGTGAAGCTGAGGAGGTTAACCCTGCACTAGGCGTTCGCGGCGTTGCTCGTTACGCGACACCAGAGTACAGCAAGGCTTTCGCTTTAGAGTGTCAGGTTATTAAAACGTTGCGAGAGCAGGGTATTAACGTTGAAGTGGTTGTGCCGTATGTACGAGCATTAAGCGATGCCGCTAAGATTATTGACCTGCTTGCCGAGCAAGGCTTACCACGTGGTCTGAATGGTTTGAAAGTACTGTTCTCGTGTGATGTGCCGTCTGCCGTGCTATTGAGCGAACGTTTACTGCATTACTTTGATGGTGTGGTTGTGAATGTTGATAGCTTAGCGTCTTTCACTTTAGGTATAGATAAGCACAATGAAGTTCAACGACATGCTTTTGACCCTCAAAACGAGGCCGTCATTATTTTATTGAGTATGATTGTGAAAGCAACCCTGAACGCGAAGAAGCCAATACTGATGGTGACTCAAGGTTTGGTTGACTACCCGCGCCTACAAAGCTTCATCGCTGATCTTGAAGGGGTCGAAACGGTCGTGACTGCATAATCGGTTTGTTGTCTAAGTCACTCAACTGGCTGTATCCGTTTATTTGAAGCGCTAAAGCTTTGAGAATGAAAGAGGTATCATGATGCGATGATATCTCTTTTTTATAACATTTTTTTGACATCCCTAACGCTGTTCGATTAACTGGTCTGACGACTAACTTGATTAGGTAATTCAAATGTTGACCCCTCTACAAAAAGCAAATGTCTACTTGAGCATGTTTGGTTTCTTTAAAGTGCCTCTGATCTGGTTATGTCGACCAAAACTGCTCGCTTTGGACAACCAACATGTTGAAGTCAAAATCCCGCTTAAAAGACGCACCAAGAACCACCTGAATAGCATGTATTTTGGTGTTTTAGCTGTAGGTGCCGATGTCGCAGGCGGTTTTCTTGCGATGAGCAAATCTCAGCAGCAAGGTGAAAAGATTTCGTTGGCATTTAAAGAGGTGACAGGGAAGTTCTTAAAGCGCCCAGAAGGTGACGTACACTTCACTTGCAACGATGGCGAGTTGATCAATAGAATGCTGGCTGAAACCTTGTCTACTGGCGAGCGAGTCAATCATCCCGTGACCATTATCGCGACTTGTCCGTCTTTGCATGGCGACGAACCAATGGCGGAGTTCACGTTAACACTTTCGATTAAAAAAGTTCCGTCTAGAAAATAGCTCGGAAATATGCACCTGAAGAGGGCGGTTCAATAGAAGGTTATCATTGAACAAATGAGAAGAGTGGTATGTGAATTGAACATCCACATACCGGAACAAGATTAAGATTCTTGAGTTATTTGCTCGATATCCACGATCTTTGAACGGTTCATTACAATCTTCCAACGGTAATAGGTCGGTTCATTATCGTGATTGTTCTCTTTAATGATCAGGTTGAGTAGGTGGCGCTTTTCGACAGATTCACGACTTACTTGCCCTTCATTCAAGCGGTAAATCTTATTTGAGCTTTTGTCCATCAAGCGTGTTAGCGATCTTAAGCTTATTGATAACGTTTCACGAGTTTCTTCATAGCCACTCATGAACGTCGATGTCGACATTTCAGTATGAGAGCGATAATGCAAAATTTGTTCTTCACGTTGTACGACACGCTTCTTACGTATGGCTTGAATCCGGTCTGCTAGCTTAGAAAAACTTGCGTAATCCAACCATTCTAACTTATGACCGACAGATTTATTGGTTGTCGGGTCAAAGTAGCGGCGCTTCCATTTTGGTTTACCTTTGCGAAGCCAGCGCCAAAGAATATCCCTTAAGTCATCTTTGAATATTTCGCGCAATGCATAAATGAAGGACATCGCCACGATGAAAGAGGCGGTGATCTCCCCAAGGAAATCACGAGCCAATATAACCGTCGTGGTCACGACGACCATAACCAAACCAGTCGCGATACCTTTTACGGCCCGTTTGACGTTTTTGCCCATTGATGTGGTTTTTTCTTTCAATACGATAGGGTGTTCAATCAAACGGCGCAACAATCGCATTTTGTTGCTCAGTCGGGTGATGTCCTCTCTAACTTTTGCTGAGTTGTAACGATTCAGCTTACGGTGGGCGGTTTCTTTTTCGCAAAGCGTTAAAAGTCTCTCTTTGATGGTCGAATATTCACTACCACGAGGCATGTGTGAAACCAGCGATAAAAACTTTTGCTCAGTGTACCAAGAAAGATAGTTATCAATATTTGCGTAGTAACGTTTGAGGTTCTCTTCGTAAGGAATACTTCGGCGAAGCTTTTTTAGTATGTCTAACGCGAGTTCAATCACTTCATCGACATCGTCTTCTGTTACGTCGTCACTATTGGTTTTATTCAAAGCGCTGACGGCTTTGTCCAACGCAATGACATATTGGTATGCAAACAAACTCAAGCTTACACGATATTGTGTCGTCGATAAGTGGCCCCGTTTGGCTAAACGGCTATGTACTAGCGGTAGCAGCGTTTTATCACTGTAGTAAGTTCTCTTCTGAATAATAGAGCTGTAAAAGAATGCATTTTCAGAAAGCACTTCTGGAGTGAGGCCAAGTTCACCGGGAATGAAGAGATAAACGTCCATATCAAGCTTTTTGGTTTTCGCCATCGCATGGTTAATTTTAATGGTTATCGCATCTTGTTTATCAACGGTGATCAACGATGTCTCCTAAAATATAAAAATATGAATGAAACTAGCGAAAGCATATCAGAGATCACGTATAATCACCGCCAAATTTAAAGTAGAGACAATCTTGATGATTAATATTGGTCAAATAAACAATCTAGAAGTAGTAAAACAAGCAGACTTCGGTGTATTCCTTGACGCTAGCGACTATGGAACCGTGTTGCTTCCGAAGCGGTTTACTCCTGAAGGTGTTGAAATTGGTCAAAAGCTAGACGTGTTCTTATACATTGATTCTGATAACCAAATCGCCGCAACCACTGAAAAACCCATCGCTCAAGTCGGGCAGTTTGGCCTAATGACGGTCGAAGGTGTCAACAGCACCGGAGCATTTATGAACTGGGGCGTGAAAGGTAAAGACCTATTGGTTCCTTTCAGTGAGCAACGCGGCCGTTTAAACGAAGGCCAATCAATATTAGTATATGTGTATATTGATAAAGCATCGAGCCGTATTGTAGGTACCACAAAGTTCAACAAGTGGTTAGACAAAACCCCTGCAACTTATGAGCGCAATGAACAAGTAGAACTTATCATCGCTGAACGCAGCCAGTTGGGCTATAAAGCGATCGTGAATGGCGAGCACTGGGGGATGATTTTCCCATCAGACATCATCGGTAAGTTGTTCATCGGTAAAACGCTGAAAGGCTATGTTAAAAATGTTCGTGAAGAAGACGGTAAGATTGACTTGTCGCTTCAGAAGATTGGTGTCGCGAAAATGGATGATCTAAGCACTAAGATTCTTGAACTGCTTGAGAAGAAAGGCGGTTTCTTACCTCTGAATGACAAGTCTTCACCTGAAGCGATTTTCTCTGCATTTAGAACCAGCAAAGGTACGTTCAAGAAGACGATTGGTGGTTTGTACAAATCTGGCAAGATCACTATCGATAAAGAAGGCATCAGCTTAGTTAAATAAGCGATCCATTCGGTCAAAAAAAGCCCAAACATTTAACGTTGTTGAAGTGACCCCATAAAGTTGGACATTTCTGTTAAGCGGCTTTCAAGGCCTGAGTTCGATATTCTATCGGAGTCAGGCCTTTTAGTTTCACTTTTATACGTTTGGTATTGTAGTACTCGATGTATTCT
>NZ_JAKJSY010000070.1:0-25524 GCF_050337445.1 Vibrio minamisatsumaniensis
AATAAAGAGTAAATAAAGCACTATAAGTAAGTCGCTATACTCCATATTGCATCATTTATTTTTACACTTTTCTCATTCAGTTTTAGACCACAAAGTAACTGTTCAAGAGGTTTTGTTCCGTAAAGTCACACATAGTTATCACTGTCTTGAGCACTTCTTATAACCTTAGATGTTGTAGCAGGCTAACCCCAAAAGAAGGAGCCTACCTAATCTCTCGAGTTTAACAATCACTTCAAAGACTGTACACAGCACGGTCATTATATCGATGTATCCATCAATATTTTCATTTATGTGCCAGTTACGCTACTATCATCTTGTACGGTGTTTGTAGTTCCATCAACTTGGTGAATTTAGCTATCGAACGATAAGGGGGAGTTGCAGCTCCCCTTTAGCCACGCGTAATAAAGTGAAAATCAAGCTACTTTTCTCTTACCTGCCAACATGTTGTCTCTACATGAATGTCGCTTGAGTGGATGACTCCCTGTTGAAAACAAAATTCTTACGCTAATTCGTTTTCAGCGTGTCTCTCCGTCTTATTTACTACAATTGAAAATATCGCAATCTTTCCTTTCAGATTCTCAGCATGATAGTCATCAGGAAATACGATTTCTAAATCAAACTCATCACCAGCTTTTTTACCGAGCAAGCCATCTTCAAAACCAGGTATCATTCGTTTTCCACCAACAACGAGTGGAAAGTTCTCAGCTTTCCCTCCTTCAAACGCGACTCCGTCAATTCTTCCTTGGAAGTCAATATACACTCGGTCACCATTATTAATGTGCTCATTAGTTTGCTGATAGTTTGGCAGCCGTGAATTTATCATCTGTCTCTCTGGATATTGAACGGACTCAGTTGACTTAGGAGTATATGGAGTTCTTTTAAAACTCTGAACTCCAAAAATCCGATGAGTCACATCCACAAATGAATCAACCTTAATGTTCCTCGTGGCTTTATCTGTAGATGAAACCCAAATCGGCTCATAGTTATCATATTCATAACTAGTGTGAACCAACATAAAGCGGCCATTAAGTTGCTCTACGAGATTGCCAACAAACTCACCAGTGATATTAGAAGTAACTCCATTTTGGTGTACTGCAACGACTCTGTAGTTGTTGTCTATAAGGCAGTTACCCAAGATCCAGCCACACCTGCTGCCGTTTATAGTAATGACTTGTTGGCCGTATTTAGCAACTCTGTGAGCAATAGTTAATATTTTCCATTGTCCTAAAGAATCCCTTAGTGGAGTAAACGGTGTATCTCCAATACTCATCGCAGTATGACCACTACTCACTTGCATACAGCTTATAGTATTACTGCTAAACTCAAGCTCACCTTTTTTATTAACAACCAGTGGTTGCCCCAAGTAGTTCATGCTAATTCGTTCAATGTTAACGGGCTTATCACCCTCAATGTTAAGTGTTAGCCCTACTACTCGTTTTTCAGGACGTATCTCAATACGCGTCCCTTTCCCCCACACATCATGGGAACCGAGAACGCTAGTAAACTGATTTCGATTTAAGCTCGCAACATATTTACCTTTGTTATCGTAAAATATAGCGCTAACCAAAAATGGTTCGCCTTTTTGTGTGGGAGGCTCTAACCACACCAAAGGCTTTCCATGTAAGGACAAGATGATTTCAACATCATCAAAGTGGCTAGTCCCGATTTGAACTGTTGGCATCACAGAAGGATCGATTTCTTCTCTTATGACGTTGTGCTTTTTGCAGTATGGAGCAGCCTTTGCATCCCAAACTCGCCTCTTAGATTTACGTTTTCCTGTAACCTTTCCGTGGCAACTCTCACAAAGCAAGGTCATTTTGGCTGGGTCATGCAGCTCTGCATCGTGGAACTCTGGTTCGATATGTTCATAGTCGCAAAACAGTGTCCCGCACACTACACAACCATACCCTGCATCTTCTCTAATTTGCTTTCGGATTGACTCTTCAATATAGCGCTTTAACCCATGCTTATTGGGATCATTTGTTTGTGCTACCACTGAAATTTCCTTAAAACTCAACAATATGACACTAGACTAATATACATTTCGGTATAAAAATAGCTGTATTTAAATGAATAACTAAGCTGCCAAAAGATTTCGCCGACAATCCTGATAAGCCTTGAAATCCCAACTTTCGGCAGGTCATGTTACCCAGTAGCTAGAGCCGTGTTACCAAGCTAACAGAACGTCGTCACCTCAACGCCTAATGACCATTAATGATCTAATAATGAGTAGAGCAAGTTACTGTATGCTTCTTTGGTTTGTCAGGCAAAATGATGAATGCTGTTAAATTTTGAGAAGTATTGTGGATTGGTAAAACGGAGCTGAAGCTCGTTGAAAAATTTTTCTGTACTGTTGTCGGTTATCAAGCAGAAAAGCCACTCTGACGTGTTCTACACTATAAGTCGTAAGGAGACTACGCAACCAACCTGCTAACGAAGAATCCAACAGCGCTTCGCAATTGACGAACCAAATCCATATTGAACTATCATGGCTCCGAATTATGTCCATGACCTGAGACGTTCTTCTGTAGTCCCCCTCAAAAGCCAAGAGATCGACACGAACCGTTCTCACTCCCAATGTATGGTTAATGCTATCGCACCTCACCTGTAGTCCATTATCCCACTCTTGATAAAAAGCGTGAAATCTGAAGATACCCAATTGCCAACACCCATGTATCAAGCGCTCTAATGAACCTACTGGATATTTTTCATAATCAGGATTGTTTTTTTTAGAATCAACTTTCAATTCACACCATCCATTAGCAATTAGTATTAATTAAAGAATAAATAATAAGGGTCATAATTCCATAAAACACGAATCACAAGGGAGTTTGCTAGATTAGTAGCAAAACCAATATGAGTCCGTCTTGACGGACTGGCACTAAATTCATCCAGTGTCCGTCTTGACGGACTGGCACCAAATTCATCCAGTGTCCGTCTTGACGGACTGGCTTAAATAGCTAACCAGCAATATCTATTTAAGCCCCCCCAGTCCTACGCTTAATCTCAATCAAAGGCTGTTCTAACATCTCCACAGCCTCATCTAAAGAGTCTATACGCACACCATGCTTATACGCATTGTATTGCCACAATACGAAGCGCTGCTTGTAGCGTTCTATGGTTTTATTGGCTTTCTTTAGCTCCGCCTCCAAACTCTCCACTTGGTTTTGCAAATACTCCATATTGCTATTCGCAGGGACAGTTTCAGTGGTAGCTTTTTCACGCAAATACTGCTTTCGTGCCGTAAAAGCTTCCTGAATTTCCTTGTAGCTCGACAGGGTTTGGCGGGTAACTCCATCTATTTGCAGTAAAGCCATGATTTCTTCACACAACAGAGGCCAAGTTAGCTTGCCTTTCCATGTTTCGATTCGATGTAAGACATCAGGCATACTTTTACTTGTAATGACCATTTTAGGCATCTTTATAGCTCCATTAACTCAAATGCATCATCGGCAATACCGAGTTCATCTGGTGATTCGATTTCCAAATTTAATCCCTTGCCCCTCAAAACTTCCTTCACAGGCGATGGATCATACTCATCAGGAATTCGAACCACTGCACCGTCTGGTGTATTTTCATCTTCTAGGATGCGGACTTTAGTACGAATGTGAGCTAACCGCCAACCATGATGACTCACCCAACGGTCTGCCCCGAATGCCCCCATACCCTGATCTTTCATGGCCTTTTTAAACTGACCTTCTACTTCCTTTTCCCGCTTCTTAAGCAACTCTAAAGAGTCACTAAAACCCTTGATACACACCATTTCCTTGCAGGTTTCACAATCACCATTGCGCTGGCAAGGTGACATTGCATAATCGTGCTCGCAAACACCTAACTCAGTGACAATGGCGGAACCCGCCAAGTCTTTGCCAATGTCCTCAAAGGTCACAGGAAGCCTACGCTTAATTTTCTCTAGCACGCCAATATCTTCGGGGATCATCAAATCTACCACTTGTTCGGCTTTTTCTGCTTCCGTCCGGTGGTCGTATTTACTGTTATCCCCTACTTTTGCACGCCCAGCCCAGTTGGCTAAGGTCAGCTCATCCATGCCGCCACTTTCAGCCATAGTGCTTAGCCAATGACGCGCCTTGTGTGTTGTCAACGCAATAGGTTTACCACTTTTCAGACTAAACCCGTATTTATTCCATAGAGTGCGCTCACCTTTAGACTCCTTCTGCACAAAGCGGTCATTAATATGATTAACAGTGGGTATACAGAATGAAAAAGCTCGTGACTCAAACTCTGCATGGAACTCATTCTCGCGATGCAATATCAGTGCCTCTGAAACCTTAACGTGCTTATCCTTATCCACAAACGGCCATTTCGGGAACTTCTTGGTATATTTTTCAAACTCATGTTTGCCGAGTATCTTGTAAGAAATAGGTCCATCACCACTAGTGAGTAGATTTATCAACCACTTTGGTGTTGGTGCTGCATTCGTAAACTCCTTATAATTTGTTGATAATGCAGCATTAAACTGATCAATTGATAACGACTTATCCGCAGAAAAACCCTCGGGCGTGATACAACCTGCATGTACCATAAACCGCTCGGGGTGCTCCTCGGCAAACTTGGCGGCATTACGGGCTGGGGCACCGATGCGCTTAAGGCGTTCAACCGCCTCCACCACAATGTCTTGCATTACAGTTGGCACCCACTTAATACCCTCTTTCCCTTTTTTGGCTGGCACCCAGCGAATACCCAGTTTTTGGTCACCAGCGCGGTCTTCTTCCCACACTAAGCAATCTACAGGCAATACTGTTTGCTCAGATGCTCTAGAGGGAGCAGTCATCAACAGTGCGTAAAGAGCCGTAAAGTATTCCGCTTCAACACCTAGCTGCGGAGCTTTACTGAAAACCTCAGCGACAAGCATCATCTCCTCTGAGCTTGGCAGATTTCCCGTTCGATATTCCTTACCTTTTGCATCAAGCGAAATCGTCAGATCGCTATCCTTGCCGTAAGGATTAGACCACTCTGGCAAGCTAGGCGTGATAAGTTGATCCCGACAGAAATCAAGCATCAACTCCATTTGATAGCCCGCTTTGTTTCTTGCTGTTGCTTCAGAGAGTTGGTGATGAAATACCTCATCCAATCGCTCCAATACGGTACCATCGAGCAACAAAATGTCAGCCTTACCCGTAGCCAGAATCAACGCCTCTTCAAGCACCCGAATGGCTTCCATGTGGCGTTGTAAATTGGCTACAGGCTTATCCGTATACAAGTTCTTAATATACGCCTTAGCAAAATCTAAGAACGGAGCAGAAATAGGTTCATAGTGATACGAATTTGATGGCTTTAATTTAGTAGAAAAGCGAGCTACAACCTTACGCTTACCTTTCAGGGTCTCCCATTTGTTTTCGTGCCAGTTATTAGTATCAAACGCAGTCAAATGGGTACGGCAGCTAATAATGAACCCGTTAAGGTTTTGCATCCCTGTGAGTTCCGCTTTTGGCGTAAACCGAATCACATTACTTGTCATAACTACTCAACCTCCCGAGCTTTTTCATCTCTGTACATGCTTGCACCACCCATTCCACAGCAAGAATCAGCGTATCCTTGGTCGAGGCGTATTGCTCGCTTTTAGTTGCTTTCAACCGTGCCTCTTTCTCTGCATAGAGGCTATCTAGGAACTTCTCATGAGGGGCATCCAGAAGGGGGCGGAATTTTTCGCACAGGTAACAGGCTTCGTAGCCTTTCAAACAGAAGTCATTGGTGCCACAGGCACCGACAACCTCATTATCTTTATTTGGAATACGTGCCGATGGGTCGTCACGGCGTTCGCCATCACCTACCTCCTCGATGATCTGCCCCTTGAAAGCCTTGGCAAAGGGTGCCAATTGCTTGCCAATAGCCTTGTCGATATAAGTGACTGTGTCAGCCGTGTTTTCTGTGTACACCTTGACGTTTTGGGTGTCTGACTGATCTAAGGCTTCAGCAATAACAAAAACACTTACGCCTTTACGACCAAGATTAGTCCCACGGGTACGGCGGAAACGCCGTGCAGAAAGCTGGATAATATCACCTGTACGTTCACTGACAGCTTCGTTGAAAAGGCTGACTTTTCGCATGAAACCGTCGGCTAGCTGAACTGTGGACATATGAAAAACATCTGTAGACAGAAGCCCGTCTAACGTTCCAACATCAGTCTTTTCATAACGCATTCGACCGAGCAGATGTTTAGTCGTTGACCAATCAACAGTGGCGTTAATCCCTTTTGCCTCTCTGTTAGCTTCCCTCCCAAAAACTTGCTCAGCTTTTCTTGCTCTTGCTCAATCAGGTTGATAAGAGTTAAGTAAAGTTCTTCTGTGATAGCTAGCTTCTTAAATCCCCCCCTAAATCCAACACCCCGCTGCTTAGCGCGAGGGATGTTGAGGTAGAAATTAACCGCACCTGTTTTTGGGCAGTGTTCTTTTAAAAGGTCTTTCGCCTTTAACTGGCGCAGTTGTATTGCTCGTCTTGCTGTAGCTTGCAGAAGAAATAGGTAGCTATAGCACGGTAAAGAGATTTTATCTTCCGCAAACAGTCGAATCAGCTCGTTTGTAACTGCAATTTGCTCGTTCTGGGTTAGTGCTCCTGAGTACGGACATCGATTGGCAATGGCTACCCCTTTTTTGTTGCCAGCTAATCTCATTCCCTCCAAAACCCTTACCACTTGGCTGCTGATACCACTGTAGCCATAGTCGTACCAGCTAATTAAAAAGCTACGAAGCGACCCCAAGTACCATTCGTGCTCATCGTCAAGCATAGCTCGCCAGTTACGGACAACATGCTCATCTACGGACTTGCACCCTGTGTCACGTACCATCCGCTGAAATCGCATATACATGTTTAAGGTGTGGGCGGCTGAAGCCTCTTCCGCATACCGTGCCAGTGACTTCCTGAACCCCTCATGGGTTTTCGGCTCTAATGACAATACTTCGTGCTGAAAGCGGACTGTCACGTCCTTATTCAAGACCCACGTATCGGCATTAATATCAAAGCTGTATCCATCCCGTGAAGTTTTCAGTGGTGATGCCAGACTGGATAAAGCGGTTTGCCTTGAAGCCACCAACGCAAGATTACTCATTACCGTCTCCATTTTTTTCTAATTCTTTTCTGGCTTCAGCAGCCTTCCTTTGAAGATCTTCTTGTTCCATAAGGGATACTTCGTTAGCTTTTCTAGTGACATGGCGCTGGTTGTAAACATTCCCCGATGTCTCACTGGAGTGTCCCATCTGATGCTTACGCATTTTAGCCTCTGTGCCACTATCTATGTGTTTATACCCATTCACACCAAATGCTGCCAACTCATTGTTTTTGTCAACTTTTTCTGAAAAAACCTCATTCCAGCTGTGCCTGAAGAAGTGTGGATGAATAACTTCAAACCTTGCATCGACAGCCTTCATCATAGGCACGATGGTGTTATCAAACGTAGATTCAGAGACTGGGTGCCCCTGAGTAGAGCATTTACGATGTGTAACAAAAAGGTAGGGGTGCTTATTGGCATTGGGGGTTTTGGCGCGGCACTCAGTAATGTAGTGATTAAGCAACTCGGTTGTCTCGTTGCTGATCCGCAGCATCCTCTCTTTTGTCTTAGCTACAGGCTGCTTAGTGCGTGCATCATTCTTGTCATCATGTGTCCGCCTAACCCAAATCGACTTTTTATCACCATGGAGTGTCATGTCTGTCAGCATTAGAGAAAGCATTTCACCACGCCGAATACCATGTTTATCCATTAGGTGGAACATCAAATGATTGCGAAGGCGGGTATCTTTATGTTTGAACGGGTTCTTAGGGTGCTCAAAGTGCGCCGCAGCCATAAACTCTTGAACTAAGCCATCAGGGATAGCTTTACTGTTTGTTTTATCCTGCACATTTTTGCCCTTTCCTTTAGGACGGGCGGCCTTGAATTGCTTCTCCATTTGATTAATGGAACGGTAGAGCTTTTCGTTAGCTGTGCGACTGACTGCCAACTTGGCAAGGAAGGTTAAATATTCTATGACAGACGTCATACGGTTGTAATGGTGGTTACGACCAACAGACGGCATTACATCAATTAATTTAGGTTCGTCAATCATACTGACGACTTTGTTTCTACCTTTACTAACTTTTCTTTTAACACCTTTTAAGTGATGAATATCCAAAGCAAGATAAGATTTAATACTCTCGATATCTTTTTCGCTAAGAAACATCCCTTTTTGAAACTCGGCATACAGGTCTCGCTGCTCCTTTTCCTGCCAACCTAAAAACCACTTCACATGATTGATCTTATTTGTAATGGTGTTTTCAGCTTTGCCGACCGAGCGTAACTTGGAAGTCACCCACAATGTCACATGGAAGTGGGGCATCGCCTCCTCGTCCATCAAAACCGGATAGCGTTCACCATTTTCAAAAACCAGTGTTTCAATAGTGTATGTAGCCATACCCTGAAGCCTTTATTTTTACACTTTCAATATACGTAATCACCATATAATCACAACTTTATCGTTTTAAAAAGTGTAAAATAAAAAAAACCCAGCATTTCTGCTGGGTTAGAGTGTATTACGTTACAAGTCTACCGTTTTTATTTACAGTATTAACTTATACGTTTCCTAAAATGGGATGTCATCATCAAAATCCATTGGCGGTTCATTATATTGAGGTTGAGCCGGCTGTGGTGCTGATTGTTGAGGTGCTTTCTGCTGCTGTTGAGCTGGAGCACTGTATTGCTGTTGTTGTGGCTGTTGTGGCTGACCCCAACCACCCTGCTGTTGGTTATTACCCATACCACCTGGAGCAGGAGCACCACCTTGAGCGCGACCACCCAGCATTTGCATTACACCATTGAAGCCTTGAACGACGACTTCTGTTGTATAGCGATCTTGACCGCTTTGATCTTGCCATTTACGAGTTTGAAGTTGGCCTTCAATGTAAACTTGAGAACCTTTACGTAGGTATTCACCTGCAACTTCCGCCAGTTTTCCATACAGAGCAACACGGTGCCACTCTGTTTTTTCACGCTGTTCGCCAGTCGCTTTATCACGCCATGACTCTGACGTTGCAATAGTAATGTTCGCTACTGCGTTACCATTTGGCATGTAACGAATTTCAGGGTCATTACCTAGGTTACCCACTAATATAACTTTGTTAACTCCACGGCTAGCCATGATTTGCTCCGTCTAAATTCATAGTCTCAAAACATTTTAGCGCATAAGAATAGCACGCTTTTCTACAGTGATAAATCGCATTCCCATTCTCCCCTCACGACAAAGAATAAAAACGTGATAAATCATGATATTTAGATCGATGTTGCTTTTTTCTCCACTTACAAACCACTCATTTACTTTGATCATTGATATTCAACGCAAGACATAAATAAGACGCTAGAGATGAGAGATTGTGCATGACAACGTAGAACCTCACACCACTAATAGCAGGACTTTCAATGAAAACTTCTCGATACGCTCGCACTTTACACTTTCTGTGTGCTGATCCAAGCGACACCCACCTACACATAAAGGAGATTGGAAAACACCTATCAATCCCGTGCTACAAAATGACCCCGGATGAATTAATGCTCGTTGATAGGAAAAGGAGTAACCGCATCTTACTCGTCGATTACAAAGAGGGACCACAACTCCGTCTTGATTGTGCGAACCTGAACGTAATGTGGAAAAACCATGAGATCATTTTGTTCAATGTCCCTCAACCACTTTCTACTTCAGAACTTCTTACCTACGGCGTATTAAAGGGGCTCTTTTACCACACCGAGCCAAAAGACAAAATCGCGCTTGGTCTTCAAGCCGTGATAGACGGGCAAAATTGGCTACCAAGAAAGGTAACTAATCAACTGTTATTTTATTATCGTAATATGGTCAATACTAATACCACGCCGACCAATGTCGACTTAACCATTCGAGAAATCCAGGTGATTCGCTGTCTGCAATCTGGATCATCAAACACACAAATCGCCGACGACTTATTTATTAGCGAGTTCACCGTCAAATCTCATCTTTACCAGATATTTCGTAAGCTGGCGGTTAAAAATAGAGTCCAAGCCATCGCATGGGCAAACCAAAACCTGCTTGCGTAATCAATGCTTCGTCTCTTAGTTTTACGATAATGTTGAGGTAAGCTCTCGTAAACCATAGCTATTGTTACTGAATTTTCGACCTCAATTATGCTAGAGTAGCCCTCAGAAATATCAACCACTCAGGTTGAATCCATAATTATTATAGATAAAGGGTCTTATTATGATCAAAAAGTGCCTTTTCCCGGCAGCTGGCTACGGTACACGTTTTTTACCTGCCACCAAGTCTATGCCTAAAGAGATGATGCCAGTCGTAAACAAACCTCTGATTGAATACGGTGTAGAAGAAGCGATCGAAGCGGGTATGGATGGAATGTGCATCGTGACTGGACGTGGTAAGCACTCAATCATGGATCACTTTGATAAGAACTACGAACTTGAGCATCAGATTAGCGGCACGAATAAAGAAGATTTGCTGATCAATATTCGCGAGACGATTGAAGCAGCAAACTTCACTTACATTCGCCAACGTGAAATGAAAGGCCTTGGTCATGCAATCTTGACTGGTCGTGAATTAGTTGGTGATGAACCCTTCGCAGTTGTGCTTGCCGATGACCTTTGTGTGAACGAACAACAAGGGGTATTGGCTCAGATGGTCGCGCTATACAAACAGTTCCGCTGCTCTATTGTCGCAGTTCAAGAAGTACCTGAAAACGAAACACACAAATATGGCGTTATCTCGGGCGAGATGATTAAAGATGACCTTTTCCGTGTCGATGACATGGTCGAGAAACCAGAACCTGGGACAGCTCCAAGCAACTTAGCGATCATTGGTCGTTACATTTTGACTCCAGATATCTTTGAACTTATCGAGCAAACAGAACCGGGCAAAGGCGGCGAAATTCAGATTACCGATGCTTTGCTAAAACAAGCAAAAGCCGGTTGTGTATTGGCTTACAAATTTAAAGGCCAACGCTTTGACTGCGGTAGTGTCGAAGGTTATATCGAAGCAACAAACTACTGCTTTGAAAACCTATACAAGAAAGACCAAAAGCAAATCGAACTCGGTAAACACTCGACAAAGAAAGAAGCATAACGACGGGTTAATCACTTGCGTTACAGATGCTAGAAAGGGCGACGCTTTGGGTCGCCCTTTTGTTACTGTTTTTTTATCCAGTAAAACTTTGCACAAATCTCACTCTATGTAATACTTTAGCCACTGAAAATTACATGGCCTGTTGAGATGGATAAAATAGAAATCAGAGGTGCTCGTACACATAACCTCAAAGACATTAACCTAACCATACCTCGTGATAAGCTGACGGTTATCACCGGCTTATCCGGTTCAGGCAAATCGTCACTTGCGTTTGATACTCTCTACGCAGAAGGTCAACGTCGTTATGTTGAGTCTTTGTCGGCCTACGCCCGTCAATTTCTATCTCTTATGGAGAAACCTGATGTCGACCACATTGAAGGTTTATCTCCAGCCATCTCCATCGAACAAAAATCGACTTCACACAACCCTCGCTCAACTGTCGGTACCATTACTGAAGTCTATGACTACCTTAGATTACTTTATGCTCGAGTCGGTGAACCACGCTGCCCTGATCACAATATCCCTCTCGCTGCGCAAACCATCAGCCAAATGGTCGACAAGGTATTAGAACTGCCTACTGGCTCAAAGATGATGCTGATGGCTCCGATCGTCAAAGAGCGTAAAGGTGAGCATGTCAAGACACTGGAAAACCTAGCAGCACAAGGTTTTATCCGTGCTCGTATTGATGGCGAGACCTGCGACTTATCCGATCCACCAACACTTGAGCTACATAAGAAGCACACCATAGAAGTCGTCGTCGACCGCTTTAAGGTTCGCCCGGACCTTCAACAACGTTTAGCCGAATCATTTGAAACAACACTAGAGCTCTCTGGCGGTATCGCTGTCGTCGGTTGGATGGAGGATAAAGAACAAGAAGAGATCGTATTCTCTGCCAACTTTGCTTGTCCAAAGTGTGGCTACAGTATGCAAGAGCTAGAGCCTCGCCTGTTTTCATTTAACAACCCGGCAGGTGCATGTGGCACGTGTGATGGCCTTGGTGTTCAACAATATTTTGACCCAAGTCGAGTGATTTTGGATGACAAACTGAGTCTTGCTGAAGGTGCGATTAAAGGCTGGGATCAAAAAAATTACTACTACTTCCAGATGTTAACGTCGCTATCAGACCATTATGGCTTTGATCTGTATGTGCCATTCAACGCTCTTCCCACAAAGACTCAAGAGATCATTCTCAAAGGATCCGGTCGTACTGAAGTTGAATTCAAATACATCAATGATCGTGGTGATATCCGAGTTAAACGTCATCCATTTGAAGGGATTTTAAATACGCTAGAGCGTCGCTACCGTGATACGGAATCTAACGCAGTACGTGAAGATCTTGCCAAATACATCTCAACGAAATCTTGCTCTAGCTGCAGTGGTACTCGCTTAAGACTGGAAGCTCGAAATGTTTTCATTGGTGATACAACACTGCCTGAAATCGTTGAGCTCAGTATTGCTGACGCACTCCAATTCTTCCAAGAGTTGAAGTTAGATGGTCAGCGTGGGCAGATCGCTGATAAAGTGATGAAAGAGATCAATGATCGTCTGCATTTCTTGGTCAACGTTGGTTTGAACTACCTGAATTTATCACGCAGTGCTGAAACGCTGTCTGGTGGTGAGGCACAACGTATTCGTCTAGCAAGTCAAATCGGTGCTGGTTTAGTGGGCGTTATGTATGTACTCGATGAACCATCTATTGGGCTCCACCAGCGTGACAATGAACGCCTGTTGCAGACTTTGATTCACTTGAGGGACTTAGGTAATACGGTACTTGTTGTGGAACATGACGAAGATGCGATTCGTTGTGCTGACCATGTTATCGATATCGGCCCAGGGGCAGGTGTTCATGGTGGTCACGTGGTTGCAGAAGGAACCATGCAAGACATCATAGAAAACCCGAACTCTTTAACAGGGCAGTACCTGAGCGGCGCCAAAGAGATTGCAATACCAAAACAAAGAACGCCTATCGACAAGAAAAAGATCGTCGAGATCGTTGGTGCAACAGGGAACAACCTAAAGAATGTTACCGCAACCATTCCTGTCGGTCTGTTCAGCTGTATCACTGGTGTATCAGGGTCAGGTAAATCAACACTCATCAATGACACCTTCTTTAAAGTCGCCCACACTCAATTAAATGGTGCAACGACAGCTGTTCCAGCGCCGCACAAAAAGATAAAGGGCTTAGAGCATTTCGACAAAGTGATCGATATTGACCAAAGCCCCATAGGTCGAACGCCAAGATCGAATCCTGCTACCTACACCGGAATTTTTACTCCTATTCGAGAGTTATTCGCTGGTACTCAGGAATCACGATCTCGTGGCTACAAGCCAGGCCGATTCAGTTTTAACGTTCGAGGCGGTCGCTGTGAAGCTTGTCAGGGAGACGGAGTGATCAAAGTCGAGATGCACTTCTTGCCGGATGTATATGTGCCATGTGATGTGTGCAAAGGTAAACGTTATAATCGTGAAACTTTAGAGGTCCGCTATAAAGGTAAAACCATTGACGAAGTTCTAGAGATGACCGTTGAAGATGCTCGAGAGTACTTCAATCCGGTACCCGTTATTGCTCGTAAACTGCAAACACTCATAGACGTTGGCCTTTCCTACATTCGCCTCGGACAAGCAGCCACAACCTTGTCTGGCGGGGAAGCTCAACGCGTTAAGTTAGCACGAGAGCTATCGAAACGGGATACAGGAAAAACCTTATACATTCTTGATGAACCAACCACTGGTCTTCATTTCCACGATATTCAGCAGCTATTAAACGTACTCCATAGGCTGCGTGATCACGGTAATACCGTGGTCGTGATTGAACACAACCTAGATGTCATTAAAACCGCAGACTGGATCTTAGATCTTGGTCCTGAAGGTGGTCAAGGCGGTGGTGAGATTGTTGCAGAAGGTACACCTGAAGATGTGGCGTTGGTCGAAGGTTCACATACTGCTCGATTCCTTAAGCCTATGTTAAATTTGAACTCAGTGTAAAATAGCGCCCAGCGAGCAGACAGAAAAATGTTAAAGTCACAGAGCTTGTTTCAGAAGGAACAAGCTCTGTTTTTATAAGGTTAGGGATTTATGGCAACAATACACACTAGCGGTACCCTGCTAGAAAATCAGGTAACTCAACTACCACTCAATAAAGCATTTTTGGCATCTTTAGCTGTTGTATTCTTGTTAGCCATGCATTTTTTTATGCCAAATCCTGGTGGATCTGGCCTTGCGTTATCATTTAACCCAACCACTTGGCTAGCGCTAAGCTTCACGCTGGCCATTGGCTTTTACCAACTCGCAACCAACCGAGCTCTCAAGTATTCAAAATTAACCGTAGGCTTGCTGATCAGCTGCGTGATACTGACACTACCGATATTTTACACTAACGCCTCTCCTCAAGCGGCGTCAGGGCGCTTACTTGGATTATGGGCAGGCTTTGCATTATTTGTTGTCCTCCAGCAATTTAAATTCAGCAACAAACATAAGCAGCGTATGTTGTGGTTCATAGTACTTGCTGTCGTTATACAAGCACTGTTTGGCTATGTGCAATATTTCTTATTAGAACCTGGCAACCTATTTGGCTACAACACAGCGACAAACCGACCATATGGGATATTTCAGCAACCTAATGTCATGGCTAGCTTTTTGGCTACGGGTTTTGTGCTGTCCGCTTATCTTTTAGCGAGGCAACCAACTAAGTATAATCACAAAATTAGCGAGTCATTCCTACTCTACCTAACCCCAACCTTAACCGTACCACTGCTGATTATCATTGCATCACGTACTGGATGGTTAGCGGCCTCAATCGGGTTGATATGCATTCTGCCTTATCTATACAAGTTCTCGACTAAAAAGCGATTTTACGGTTGGTGTACATCCATCGTAGTCGGCATCGTTGTTGCCTTTTCGGTGATAAACCTCAGCGCAACCGATAGTCTCGCGAGTAAAAGGGTAAACTTAGAAAGCCCACGAGCTTATACCTTCCCTCAAGCGCTAGATATGATGATCGAAAAGCCATTTACAGGTTATGGCTACGGAAAGTTCGAAGCCGAATACATCCTATACACGGCTCGCCAACACCAGCTCAACTCGAGCTATCACCCAGGCCTTCCTTCAATGGATCACCCGCACAATGAGTTCCTATTTTGGGGCGTTGAAGGAGGAATTGTACCAATCATCGGGATCTTGATGGCCGCGATATTGGTCATGTCACGTATAGCAAGTTCAGCAAAGGGCACTCGTCTAGCCCTGATCGCGTTGTTCATTCCAATCCTTTTGCACTCTCAGCTTGAGTACCCTTTTTACCACTCAGCGATTCATTGGATTACATTTATTATATTGATTTACTGGGTCGATCAACGCTCTTCTCGACATTATCAACAACCGTTCAGCATCATCAGTAAAACCCTGTTTAGAGTGTCGAGCTTAGTGGTACCTATCTTGATCAGTTTTTATATGTTGAGCGCCTTGCACACCAATTATGTACTGACTAAATTTGAAGTGTCTAAGCCTAAAAACCCGGACATTCTTAAGCTAGTAACGAACCCTGTGGTATGGAAAGATCGCTACGATTGGGACATTTACAGCACTTACCTTAATATTGGTCTCTACAAAGCTGATCCAAGCCTTATACAGCCTTACATTGATTGGTCACTGGAGATCATAAAGAGAAAGCCAAGACCGGCTTTCTACAGCAATCTGATTCTGGCATATCAAGGCCTAGGAGAAGAAAGTAAAGCGGAGCAAATTCGTAGCGAAGCGAGCTTTTTATTCCCTAACAGAGACTTTTCAAAGATTCAGTATAAGCAAGTGCCGCCAGCAGAAGATAACGTATCATCAACTGAATGATAGTGAACTCTCAGCACTCAAGTACCATTTAACCGTTTGGGGTTAGTCGAAAAAAGCGCATGATATCTCATGCGCTTTTCTTTTTAATTTCAGTTCATTGCAACTATTTCAATACATCTTTTAGCGCTTTTAGACACAACGCGACATTCTCTTTACGCGCACCGTAGCCCATTAAACCAATACGCCAAGTCTTACCGGCCAACGAGCCAAGCCCTGCGCCAATTTCAAGATTATATTCTTCTAACAGCTGGGCTCTAACTTTTGCTTCATCAATCCCTTCAGGAAAATAAAGCGCATTTAATTGAGGTAAACGACTCTCTTCATCAACCACAAACTTTAACCCCAAAGCTTCGACACCAACTTTAAGCGCTTGATGCATCGCGTAGTGACGTGACCAAGCATTGTCCAAACCTTCATTTTTCAGTACAACCAAAGACTCATGTAGAGCATACAAGCTGTTCACGGGCGCCGTATGGTGGTAGCTCCGCTTACCTTCTCCACTCCAATACCCTAGAACCAAACTTTGATCTAGGAACCAGCTTTGTACTGGCGCTTGACGGGCTTTCATCTTATCGACGGCACGCTGAGAAAATGTCACCGGAGACAGGCCAGGAACACAAGACAGACACTTTTGGCTTCCAGAATAAACCGCATCAAGCTGCCATTCATCAACCAACAATGGCACACCACCCAATGATGTCACAGCATCAACAATTGTTAACGCATCAAACTGACAAGCGACAGCTGAAATAGCTTGAGCATCAGATAGTGATCCGGTTGATGTTTCTGCATGCACAAAAGCAACAGCCACGGCATCGGGATTTTCCACTAACGCTTGTTCTACCTTTGCAACGGAAACGGGCTTGCCCCACTCGTCATCAACCAGAACCGCTACACCACCACAGCGTACAACATTCTCTCGCATACGTTCACCAAAAACACCGTTGCGGCAAACAATGACTTTCTCGCCAGGCTCAATCAAGTTAACAAAACAAGTTTCCATTCCCGCACTGCCCGGAGCAGAAACGGCAATCGTAAATTCATTCTCTGTTTGGAATGCATACTTAAGAAGTTGTTTCAGTTCATCCATCATCGCGATGAACAACGGATCGAGGTGGCCAATAGTTGGACGGCTCAAGGCCTGTAAAACTTGAGGAGAAATATCTGAAGGCCCCGGTCCCATTAACGTTCGGTGTGGCGGATAAAAGCTCTCGATGGCCGTTGTGAGTGTTAAATTAGACATGTACATCCCTTACGTTAATGATGTGAATATTCCACCCTAAAGCAAATCGATCACCTCAGCAATTAGACAGAAGTATTGATGTCATACCAGTGTCACATAATTGTTAAAATTATTTTTACGCCTATCTCCAGTTACAGATTGACATTATTGCCGGAAACACGTTCAATGAAACGGCTATCTAGCAGAAGAGGAGCACTGCCCAGGCAGGTGTTTTGTGGAACCGCATTTCCAATACAAAACATTGATGGGGAGCAGTGCCGAGATAATAAAAGGATGCAGACTTTTATTGTCGGTTGAGCGGGCTGAATCCCGGCAACTGTCACCATATATCTATGGTGAAGAGCTTCTGAGGTGACTATTCTAATCATTCCTCTCTTTTTGCTCTAATACTCTCTTCGAAAAACATCGGACGTTGGATTACCCAACCGTAATTTTATTTTAGGAAGTCGTGGGAGATATATCGTGAGTGCATCTAATGTAGTTGGTTCTTTTAATGTCGCTAAGTTTGGTGGAACAAGTGTTGCCAACTTTGAAGCAATGAGCCGTTGTGCTGCCATTATTGAAAACAACTCCAATACAAAACTGGTTGTAAGTAGTGCATGTTCTGGTGTCACAAACCTACTGGTTGAACTGGCAAATGGCGTTCAAGACAAAGCTCGTCGTCAGGAATTAATGGCACAATTAACAGACATTCATAACGTGATTCTTGATCAACTCGCAGACTCGATTAGCATCGAGAAAGAAGTTCACGGTATTCTTGATGATATTGCGAATGCAGCAGAGGCCGCATCATTCCAAACCAGTGCCAAACTGACTGATCACCTTGTCGCATGTGGTGAGCTGATGTCGACACATATCCTCGCTCAAATCATTCGCGAGCGCGGCACACCAGCGGTTCGTTTTGATATCAGAGAAGTGCTGCGTACTAATGATGATTTTGGTAAAGCCGAACCTCAGCTAGAAGACATTGCTGCTCTAGCGCAAGAGAAACTGATCCCACTTTGCCAGCAACAAGTTGTCGTTACTCAGGGGTTTATCGGTGCTGATAGCCAAGGTAATACCACGACTTTGGGCCGCGGTGGCAGTGATTATTCAGCGGCGCTGATTGCCGAATCTGTGCAAGCGATAGGTTTAGAGATCTGGACGGATGTTCCAGGTATCTACACAACAGATCCTCGTATTGCACCTAAAGCATCGCCGATTCCAGAAATCAGCTTCAGCGAAGCATCGGAAATGGCAAACTTTGGAGCGAAAATACTGCATCCATCAACGCTAGTTCCGGCACTCCGTCACCAAATCCCAGTATTTGTCGGCTCCTCTAAAGCTCCTGAACTCGGTGGTACATGGATTCGCCAACAAGTTGAAAGCTCTCCTCTATTTAGAGCGCTTGCCCTACGCTGCAATCAAACCATGGTTACGCTGCGCAGCGCTAATATGTTCCATGCTTACGGCTTTTTAGCAAAGGTATTCGAGATCCTGGCTAAACATAAGATCTCTGTTGATCTGATCACCACCTCAGAGATCAGTGTTTCACTCACTTTAGACCAAACAGATACCTCTGGTGGTGCACCAGAATTACCAGAAGCGGCTCGAATTGAACTTGAGGAACTGTGCTCTGTGGATATCGAGCACGGCTTGTGCGTTGTGGCTCTTATTGGCAATAACATGAGTGAAAGCAAAGGCTATGCAAAGCAAGTTTTCAGTACTCTGGAAGATTTCAACTTACGTATGATTTGTTACGGAGCAAGCCCACACAACCTGTGTTTCTTGCTAGATGAATCTGTTGCTAAGTTGGCGATTCAAAAACTGCACCAAGAGTTATTTGAGTAGAAAATGCGTTTATCATCGACAGATAAATAACTAAATCACAGCTACAAAAAGGGTTGCTCTTGAGCAACCCTTTCTCTTTTTTACTTTACGAATCCAAGCTCGTCATAGCCTAAAAGTTAGTTAATGTTTGGCCCTAACCACTTCTCGGCTTCTAACATATCCCAACCTTTACGGTCGGCATAGCTCTCCAGTTGATCCTGTTGAATCTGTGCAATAGCAAAGTATCGGGCATCAGGATGTGAGAAGTACATACCAGATACTGAGGCACCTGGCCACATCGCATAGCTCGTCGTTAATGACATATCGATCGATTTTTCAACGTCCATCAACTCCCATAACGTGTCTTTCTCTGTATGCTCAGGACAAGCAGGGTAACCCGGGGCTGGACGAATACCTTGGTATTTCTCTCGAATCAAATCGTCGTTAGACAAATCCTCATCTGGCGAGTAACCCCAAATATCCTTTCTCACTTCTTTATGCAGATACTCCGCGAACGCTTCAGCTAATCGATCAGCAACTGCCTGAATCATAATGGCGTTGTAGTCATCGCCTTTCGCTTTGTATTCATCAGCCAATTCTCGCTCACCAATGCCACCCGTTACCGCAAATCCACCAATCCAGTCTGCTTTACCGCTATCTTTTGGCGCGATGTAATCAGATAAACAATAGTTAAAGCCTTTTGGTTTTTCTGTTTGTTGACGAAGGTTGTGTAGAACCTTTAGAACTTCGGTACGAGATTCATCGGTATACACCTCAATGTCATCACCAACACTGTTCGCTGGGAACATGGCACACATACCACGCGCTTCAAGCAACTTCTCTTTCTCGATGCGATCCAGTAAATCGTTGGCATCTTTGAATAGGCGTTTAGCTTCATCACCCACCTCTTCATGATCAAGAATTGCAGGGTACTTTCCGACTAATGACCATGTCATAAAGAATGGGGTCCAGTCGATGTACTGACGTAAAGTAGATACATCAAAATCATTGAAGATATGTACACCCGGCTTCGCAGGGGCCGGTGGAGTATAAGCATCCCAATCAATAGCCACTTTGTTAGCTCGTGCTTTCTCAAGCGTAACAGGTTTAGTACGAGGCTTTTTACGATGGTGTTGGTCTCTAACCCGATCGTAATCGATATCCAACTTCTCAACGAAAGCGGGTTTCAATTCATCTGACAGTAGTGAAGTACAAACACCGACAGCACGCGAGGCATTATTTACATAGACGACAGGTTCTGAATAATTCTGTTCGATTTTGACTGCAGTATGTGCTTTAGATGTCGTTGCCCCACCGATTAACAGAGGCTGTTTAAAACCTTGCCTCTCCATCTCTTTAGCAACATGAACCATCTCATCCAGTGAAGGCGTGATCAAACCCGAAAGACCGATGATATCGACGTTCTCCTCTTTAGCGACCTTAAGGATTTTTTCGCATGACACCATCACACCTAAATCGATAATTTCGTAGTTATTACACTGTAAAACCACGCCTACTATGTTTTTACCGATGTCATGAACATCGCCTTTGACTGTCGCAAGTAAGATTTTCCCGTTAGTTGCACCTACATCTTTGGTTGCATTGATGAACGGTTCTAAGTGAGCAACCGCCTGCTTCATAACACGTGCAGACTTTACAACCTGTGGTAAGAACATCTTACCCTCACCAAACAGGTCACCAACTACGTTCATGCCATCCATTAAAGGACCTTCTATCACTTCAATAGGACGAGAGGCATTAATGCGAGCTTCTTCGGTATCTTCAACAATAAAGTTAGTGATACCTTTTACTAAAGAGTGCTCCAAACGCTTCTCTACCGGCCAAGTGCGCCACTCTAATGCCGATTTATCCTCAACCTTACCGACAGCGCGCTCTAGGTATTCAGTCGCGATATCAAGCAAGCGTTCGGTTGAGTCATCACGACGGTTTAGTACGACATCTTCAACCGCATCACGCAGATCTTCTGGAACATTATCGTAAATTTCCAACTGACCCGCGTTTACAATACCCATATCCATACCATTTCTAAAACAGTGATATAGGAACACCGCGTGAATCGCCTCACGGACGTAATTATTACCGCGGAATGAGAATGAAACATTCGACACACCGCCAGAGATCATCGCATGCGGGAGATCGCGTTTAATGTCCCCTACCGCCTCAATAAAATCAACCGCATAGTTATTGTGTTCATCGATACCAGTCGCCACTGCGAAAATGTTCGGGTCAAAAATAATATCTTCTGGCGGGAAACCGACTTCATCAACAAGAATGTTGTAGGCATTGGTGCAGATCTCAACTTTACGCTCTCGAGTATCCGCCTGACCGACCTCATCAAACGCCATCACGATGACAGCAGCACCATAACGACGAACTAATTTGGCTTGCTCAACAAACTTATCTTTGCCTTCTTTTAGAGAGATGGAGTTAACAATGCCTTTGCCTTGAATACATTTCAGGCCAGCTTCGATAACTTCCCACTTAGAAGAATCGACCATAACCGGCACTTTCGAGATTTCAGGTTCTGAAGCACATAGATTGAGGAATTTAACCATACACGCCTCGGCGTCTAGCATCCCTTCATCCATGTTGATATCGATAATCTGAGCACCGTTTTCGACTTGCTCTCGAGCCACACTCAACGCTTCATCGTATAATTCTTCCTTAATGAGGCGCTTAAAGCGAGCTGAACCGGTAACATTAGTCCGCTCACCGACATTCACGAACAAAGACTCTTTAGCAATCGTCAAAGGCTCAAGTCCAGAAAGACGACAAGAAACCGGCAAATCAGGCAATTGACGTGGCGTTACACCTTCAACAGCCTCTGCCATTTGGCGTATGTGTTCTGGCGTTGTACCACAACATCCGCCAATTAAGTTCAAAAATCCACTTTCAGCCCACTCTTTAACATGTTCCGCCATCTCTTCGGGAGAAAGGTCATACTCACCAAATGCATTGGGCAGACCCGCATTAGGGTGTGCAGATACATTGCATTCAGAGATACGAGACATCTCACCGACATATTCGCGCAGTTCATCTGGGCCTAATGCGCAGTTCAAGCCGAATGAGATAGGTTTAACATGACGAAGAGCGTTGTAGAATGCTTCTGTCGTCTGACCTGAAAGGGTACGGCCTGATGCATCAGTAATGGTACCGGAGATCATGACTGGTAAAGTAATGCCTACTTCTTCAAAAACAGATTCAACCGCAAACGCACATGCTTTCGCGTTTAAGGTATCAAAGATAGTTTCGATCAAAATAAGATCTGAGCCGCCTTTGATCAGAGCTCGAGTTGATTCAGAATAGGCCTCAACCAGTTGATCAAAGCTAATATTACGATAACCCGGATCATTAACATCCGGGGAGAGAGAACAAGTTCGGTTAGTTGGACCTAACACACCCGCCACAAAGCGAGGTTTGTCAGGGGTCTTTGCGGTCCATTCATCAGCCGCTTCACGAGCAAGCTTAGCAGCAGCAAAGTTAATTTCTTCACTAAGGCTTTCCATATCGTAGTCAGCCATAGCAATGGTTGTTGCATTAAAGGTATTCGTTTCGAGGATATCAGCCCCCGCTTCCAAATACTCGGTATGGATACCTTTGATAAGATTAGGTTGTGTAAGTACCAAAAGGTCGTTGTTCCCTTTTAAGTCACTATGCCAATCAGCAAAGCGCTCACCTCGATAGTCCTGCTCGTCCAATTTACGATCCTGAATCATGGTACCCATACCACCATCGATCAGCAAAATTCGTTGCTTCAACAGAGATTCAATCTTTTGCCTTATATTACTTCCCACAATACAACCTCATTCCTTTAATTATTCGTCCATCCTATCACACATTAAAAAGGAGTCTAGACGTCTAAATGAGTAAATTGATTACCGATTCATGACAAAAAATGGTTGCTATTTGAACATGAGACAACGAAAATTCATATTCACACTTTGTCACATATTGGAATCCCAATGTCAGTCTATTACACCTTATGCTTCTTATCCGCAGCAGCCATGCTTATTGCTTTAGTTAATAGCAAAATTGGTAAAATGCAGACAACTATCGCGATTACCGCTGGTTCAATGATGTTATCTCTATTAATCATCATTGCAGGGCAAAATAATTGGTTCCAACTATCTGATATCGCTTCAGAAACTGTAGCTAGTATCAACTTTGAAGATTTCCTACTCAAAGGAATATTAGGGTTCCTACTCTTTGCTGGCGGATTGGGGATTAAGTTACCTAATTTAAAAGACCAGAAATGGGAAATTACAGTGCTCGCACTTGGTGCTACGCTCTTCTCAACGTTCTTTGTTGGCTTCGTTCTATATGGGTTTTGTCAGTTGATCGGCATTCATTTTGATCTGATTTACTGCTTACTTTTTGGCTCACTCATATCCCCAACCGACCCAATAGCCGTTTTGGCAATAGTTAAGAAGCTTAATGCTCCTAAACGTATATCAACTCAAATTGAAGGTGAGTCACTTTTCAATGATGGCTTTGGACTTGTCATCTTCGTGACCTTATTTACTATCGCATTTGGCACAGACACTCCAACCGTCAGTAGTGTCGCACTGCTATTTATCCAAGAAGCGATTGGCGGCATCGTTTATGGCTTTATTTTAGGGTTAATCTTTCATTACTTGATCAGTACGACTGATGACCATTCAATGAAATTACTGTTAACGATTGGTGTCCCAACTGCAGGTTATGCTTTTGCTGAATATCTGCATGTTTCAGGACCTTTAGCCATGGTGGTTTCGGGTATCATGATTGGGAATTGGACACGCTTTATTGGCTTCTCAAAAGAGAGCGAGGAGCATCTAGACCACTTCTGGGAATTAGTTGATGAACTATTGAATGGTGTATTGTTCCTATTAATTGGTATGTCAATGTTGTTATTTAAATTCCATCAAGAAGACTGGATCTTGATGGCTTTCGCTGTTCCTTTAGTACTAAGTGCTCGTTACTTAAGTGTTTTCCTATCTTATATCGGATTCAAACGCTTTAGAACTTACAACCCGTGGTCAATTAATATTCTGACCTGGGGAGGCTTGCGTGGTGGTCTAGCTCTGGCGATGGCACTTTCAATCCCTTCCGGCATTTGGGTAATTGAAGAAAAACTCATTGATGTAAAAGAAATCATCCTCGTTATGACCTATGCGGTCGTTGTATTCTCTATCTTAGTACAAGGCTCTACGATTACTCCTATGATCGAAAAAGCGAAGCAAGCAGAGAAAAATTTAGATTAACATCTCATGATCTCGCTCTAAAATACATTGCCGATTGTTATTAAGCCAGTAGCCCCGTTACTGGCTTTTTTCATGCACATCACTTGGTGTTCTCGTCACTAATACCAATGAAAGTAAACATATGATCGAATTGAAACTGATAAATTATTGTGAAATTTAGCCATCAATAGCCTGAATAATACCGATTTCAAAAAGCTAGTGAGCCAACAAAAAACCATTCAGATAAAGGTTCACTTACTAGCGCTTGCACACTTTAAAGACAGCCTCTCTCGTGCACAAATTGTAAAAGCCCTCAAAGTCAGTCGGAACAGTGTGAATAAATGGGTTAAGACTTTTTTTGAAGAAGGTTTGGAAGGACTTGAAGAGAAACCCTGCACAGGTAGACCTGCCTACATCACTGAAGGACAACGAAAACAACTCAACGAGTTTATAAAGAAAAAAGCCGAATCACCTTCTGGCGGACGCCTTGTCGGGAGCGATATACATGACTACATCGTTAAACTGTGATAAACACTACCACCCTAATTCCATTTATTATCTCCTCGCCCATATGGGGTTTTCTTGGATAACTTCCTGTTCCAAACACCCTAAACCATCACAGAAAATCCAAGACGATTTAAAAAAATTCCAAATCGAAACGATCCTTAAGATCCCCAGCCGTGTTGATGTCTGGTTTCAAGATGAAGCTCGATTTGGTCAGCAGAACATTACAACACGTCTTTGGGCAGCTAGTGGGACGAGACCTCGCTTGGTAAAACAGCAGCAATTTGATATTTGGCTCTGTATGTCCATCAAGAGGGATTGGTGTCCAAATCATAGAAAGCAAAAAGGCTCTAGCATTTCTGCTAGAGCCTTAAATATGGCAGGGGTGGAGAGATTCGAACTCCCAACACGCGGATTTGGAATCCGCTGCTCTGCCAATTGGAGCTACACCCCTAAAACTTTTTATTACTTCAGATTCGAAAAAACCTCGCACTAGGCGAGGTTATCGAATAAGTGGCGGAGTGGACGGGACTCGAACCCGCGACCCCCGGCGTGACAGGCCGGTATTCTAACCAACTGAACTACCACTCCGCAGTGGAATACTTGTCGTCGCTGACAAGTGTTCATAATTTAAAGCCTGGCGATGTCCTACTCTCACATGGGGAAGCCCCACACTACCATCGGCGCTATTGTGTTTCACTTCTGAGTTCGGCATGGAATCAGGTGGGTCCACAATGCTATGGTCGCCAAGCAAATTTTGCTTTTACTTTCAGTTTTTTAAAAACTGAAGGCAAAATAATCT
>NZ_JAKJSY010000071.1:0-25434 GCF_050337445.1 Vibrio minamisatsumaniensis
ATTGCTCAAAAGACTACCGAGACTTAATCGCAGCTCATAATTTAAAACAAAGTATGAGTAGGAAGGGAAATTGCTGGGATAACGCCTGTGTTGAAAGCTTTTTCCACTCAATGAAAGTAGAAGTCATCCAATACGAGCCGATAATGACGCGAGAAGAGATGCGCCAAGCACTTTTTGAATATATCGAAGTTGATTATAATCGAACAAGAAGGCACAGTGCTCTTGGGTATCTAAGCCCAGTTAACTTTGAAAAACAATATGTCGCTTAATGCGGTGTCCAGTCTGACTGGAGCAGATCATTCAAAGAAACCAAATCAAAAGGAAATCACTTTAGTTGGCTTTAGTAATGATACTGTAGATCATTATTTAAGAATAATTCTCGGTATTATGGGAGTTAAAACATCTAAAGACTTACCACACTACTTCAAAAGCGGACTTGGTTCGTACCTTCCTACTGCAATGAAGTTTGATTTTTTAAATATGAAATTAGACGTAAAGCAAATTCAAGAGAATGTTGATGGTCTGCGTGGAAACCTAGCCGTACAAGATGTGCTCTATGATTACGATAATCTAGTTGTACATATGGATAGCAAACCGTTTCTACTTAGCAGTGAATCTAGTTCTAGTGGTAAATTTACAGAGATTTCTGAAAACGATAAAAATAGAATTACAAAAATAAACAATGTGAGGTTTGTGTCAGTGCGTGACGCAAGTGATGAAATAAATGATTAATCAAATAATTACAACTTTATCAAGCAACTCTCCGTGTCAGTTTGAGTTAGTTGAACAAGATGCTGAGCATTTTTCTTTTTATCGTTCCACGTCGAACAATTACCAACGTTTTTTGGTAGTAGTTAAGGTTTTGAAACTGATAAAACCAAATGAGCTTAATCAGTGGATTTTGGCAAATACACCGGATGTATTGAGCGAACAACCTACTTTTGCAAAAAATACAGATGTAGTGGTGTTGTTTGAGATAAATCGGCTAGCCGATATAGTTGACCATGAAAGTGATATTTTTGCTTTAGAGGAAGATGGCTATAGTTTTAAAAAACATGTTTTGTATTACTCTCAAACCGAACTAGCTCTTATTAACGAAAATGATATAAGTGATATTGCTAATTTGATAAAAGATCAAAGTAAATTCAGATTATACAAGAAATCGCCGATGGTTGAGTCAGAGTATGGCATTGCTAGCCGTATATACATTAAGCTTCCTTTTTTATCTGTTCCTGTAGATGAATCAGAATTAGATGACCCTTGTCAGTTGGCGGATGAATACTTGCAAAAAGTAGGTTTATTGGCGATTGGCAATGAATTTGAAGCGCTCACAAGCAATAGTAATAATTACAAAGGAATAGTTGAGGAGTATATTCGTGGCAAGATGGCGAATTCACAGGCTGAAGATTAATGGTTTCAAGGTGTTTACGCAGTTTTCAGAAAACTATTCGTCTGATCTAGTTATCTATGATGGACCGAATGGCTTTGGTAAAACTTCCTTATTTGATGCCAAACAACTGCTTTTTTGTAGTGAGCTCCCGAGAATCTCGGCTAGACATCGTGCGCTCAAAAGTGGTAACAAAAAATACAATCGTAGTATATTTCAAAATCACAATTGCCATGATGGGATATCTATTATCGCAGAGCTTCAAAAGGGCAATGAAATACTTTATGTGATGAGGTTGGCTAAACAAGAAGATTTAGATTCAAGTATAAATAGACCTAATAGTTTTAATGAATTTAAGCTTTATGAGCTATCTGGTTTCGATGAAACTGCTAGCCCTAGGCTAATTGATGATGAGAAACAGTTTTGGTCAGAGAAATTTGGAGATAAGTTTCTGGAAAACTTCCCAGTGCTTAACTACTTGCAACAAGATAGTAAATCAATTGTTATTCCTGACGGATGTAATAGTGATAAAAGAACAGATCAAATAAGTCACCTACTTAACCTTGATGAGCTAGATATCAGAATTGATACCATTGGTAAGTTAAAGTCTGAGTCAAAGGCACAGCTCGGAGAGACGAATAAAGTATATATTGAGCAAAAAACTCAGCTAGAAGAGTTACAGCGGACTTTAACTGTTAGTGATGCAACCCCAGTAGCCTACACTAAGCTTACGGAGCTAAAGGTCACTCCTCAATGGGATCTTAAAACGCCATTTACTGTAGGTAGTTTCAAAAACTTAGAGCAACTATTGGGTCAACTTGATTTACTAATTCAAGTCTATGTTGGTCGACACGAGATTGCTAAGAGGATAAGGAACCAACAAAAAATTGACTTCACTAAACGAAATGAATTTGATTTGGCTGTTAGGCTTTTTCATCATTTCGACAAGCTTCCAGACTTGCATAAAAATAAAGCGGAGTTAGATAAGTTAGAAAAAATCTGTAGTGCACTGGATACTGAAGTATCAAAGCTCGCTTCATCACATGGTTCGCTAATTTCTTCATATTGCGAAGAACAAGAATCTATAAAACTTATGCAATTGCTTGAGGACAAGAATAAGCTACATTTAGGCCACAGTGGTGTGAGCGAAAAGCAAGCAGTAGTGATGCAATTACGAACAAAACTACTCCAAACAGTTGATAATAGTGAGCATGACTGCCCACTTTGTGGCTTTGACTATCAAGAGAACAGCATACTACTTTCGGCAATCGAGGCGAAGACAGCTTTACTGGAGCAGAAACTAACCAAGATCGGTTTGCAAATTAATCAATGTTACCAAGCGCTAGAGGCCATCCTTGCACCTTTGAAAGCAAAATATGCTCCATTGTTAGAAACGGTCAGGCGTGAGTTTAATGTAAAACTGTATTCTGAGTTAGCTGAATATGAACATCAAATGCAGCGATTGGTCTCTATTGGACAAAAATTGGAAATGCAAGGGATTAAGTTACCAAGGGTTTATGCCTCTGACCCAGAAGACCAATCGAAACAAGTTTCAGCAGTGAATACCGCTATTCTTCGATCGTTGGAGCCAGAAGATGAGATGTTATCAACGAATCAGTTTGACTTCTTTAAAGCTCATTTTTCCGATCTAAGCAAGCTTGAAAATTTGACAGAAGAGCAGATTGAACAGAAGAAAAACTACATTCAGCAACAGTATAAATTGACGGTAAATGCGTCGATTATTGCGCGGCAAAAGGATGTAGAATTTTACCGTGCAAAATTTCTGCATTTAGAAGACTTATGTTCAAAGTTAGAAAACATAGAAACCCAGCTTAAACGTGCACGTACACACTATACCAATCAAACACTAGGTCAAATGGAGTCACTTTTTCATATCTATAGTGGACGATTACTACAAAACTATCAAAGTGGGCTAGGGGTGTTTATCGATACGCCTGATGGTAAACAGCGAAAAACAGCTGCAATGAACTTTACTACGGTACGTGACTCTGAGCATGATGCCGCGCTCTCGATGAGCAGCGGTCAAATCAGCGCTCTTTCGCTATCTTTATTTCTTGCGCTTAACAAAAAATACGCCAAAACTGCGTTTGTGTTTATTGACGATCCAACACAATGTATGGATGAGATTAACATAGCATCGTTGAGTGATTTGCTCCGTGTTGAACTAAGGGATAGGCAAGTAGTAATGTCTACCCATGAACAGGATATCTCAGATTACTTGTGCTATCGATATGGTAAAGCTGGGCTTTCCAGAAAGCAGGTGAACTTGTTAGAAAAGGTTAAACTTTCATCAAATTAAAATAGTGCTCATTAAAACTTGTGTGCCAAGATACGGTATCAGTTGTCTTATGTAATACCTAAGGTAATACTTGGGTATAAGTTTTTATTTTAAATCAAACCAAATCAAGAGCTTAATAGGTTAACTCTGCTGTCTCACTCTATCACGATTAAGTTCAATGAAATATCAGGCATCTTGAGCTGAAAACTCATAAAGTAAGTGTGTGGTAGCTGGAGTAGCTATGGTTAGTTTTAGTCAAAGTAACACCTGAGGTAACATCTTAAAACTCTACTTTTATATTGTTCATTTTAATCAATTGGATAGGTTGGATGGTAGAGTCCAGTAGCGCACCAAATTCAAAAAGAAAACCCACCTAGTGTGGGCTTTTTTGTGCCTATAATTCCTTGTCTTATCAGGCTCTTAACCATTTCTTCGTCCCAAGAGCTCCCGTGATGTGTTGTAAAATCCACCGTTTAAAGTAATCTCTGAAGTAGTCTTTTAAGATCTAAGCAATTTCGAGGTTACTTCAGGGGGTTACGATGGCGGAAAAAGTACAGCCTTTAACGGCAACTCAAGCTATCAATATAATAAAGCCCATCACTCGCTGCTTACTTGAATGGCAATTTCACACCAGAAAATATCAGCAGATATCCCAGTCTCTATGTTTAATCGTGTAATTAATCTGATTGAATGACATCGATGTGTTCTTATTTATATTTTTGTTATTAATTTAATTGGTAGTGCTCGATAAATCCTCAGTTTGATCCTTGAGTCTGTTATCTTTTTTACATGCGAATTCTACTGAAACAGTCATTCTCTAAATTATTATTGGGTTTATTTATAACTTTGATTTAAATCATCCCCACTAAAAATGATTTATTAAATAATAAGTGTTAGTTTTTGAGAATGCCATTCTGTTGCTATAGAATGCTAACGTCTTCCTTCAATACAATCAAATCAATCATTATGACCGAACTATTAGCTTCATTTATTGCTTCATTTTCTGCAGAATCCATTTCAAATGGTTTTATCAATTTAATTCTATTGCTACTTATTGTTTCGATTGTATTGGCTGTACTAGGGAAAGCGCCTCGATTTACAGCAAGCACGACTAATATTTTAACGTCTTTAGGTATTCTTGGTACATTTGCAGGGATCGTCGTTGGTCTAATGGATTTCGACCCTCAAAATATTGATGGCAGTATAGAATCGCTACTTGGCGGTCTAAAAACAGCCTTCCTAACAAGCTTAGCTGGTATGGCGGGATCAATATTTTACAAAGCTGCATTAGGTTTGATTCCCCAAAAAGAGAACGAAGAAACAAAATCTGTGGGCCCAGACGAAATATTCTCAGTCATGTCAAAACAGTTACAAGCATCTACTGATCAATTAAACGCTTCAAACGAACTGCTATCTGCAATTAAAGGTGACGAGGACTCATCATTGACCTCGCAAATCAAGAATCTCAGAACTGACATTAATGATGGTCAAAGAACATTGAACGATCAGTTTAAGCAAACAACAGAGCGAAATACTGAATTTCAGAGCACACTTTGGAAGAAAATGGATGAGTTCGGCGAGCTTCTGTCTAAGTCAGCAACAGAACAAGTGATCAATGCACTCAAAGAAGTGATAGTGGATTTCAACGAAAAGTTAACTGAGCAATTTGGTGAAAACTTTAAACGTTTGGATGAGTCCGTGAAGAAGTTAGTGGACTGGCAAGAGAACTACCGTCATCAGCTTGAAGATATGGCGACTAAATACCAATTAGGCGTTGATGCGATTTCCTCTACAGAGAAATCTGTCGCCCACATCAATGAGCGAGCGGAAGCAATACCAGTAACAATGGAAAAACTGCATCAGGTAATGGAACTTGGCCATGGTCAAGTGACGGAACTTGAACATCGTTTGGAAGCGTTCAAAGATCTACGTGATAAAGCTGTTGAAGGAATGCCAAAAATTCGTGAGCAAATGGATACAACAATGAATACGATTGGTGATTCAGTTAAAGCAGCTTCTACTCACTATGAATCAATGCTTAATGAATCACAGACAATCATCGATAACTTTAGCTCTACCGCAAACCAAAGTGTTGATGCTATGCGTATTAACTTGGAAGAGGGCGCAACCAAACTAGCTCAAGAGCTCACAACAAGCGCAGAGAAAATTAGTACCCAGTTAGCAGATGCTAGCGAAGACTTCACTCAGGTAACGGAAGAAGGTGTTGAAGACATTAAAGTGAGCTTTGAAGCTGGCGTGAAGAAAATTGCTGAAGACCTAGATACAACAACGAAAGAAATCTCGACAACATTGAGTGCATCATCTCAGCAATTTACAACAACG
Organism: Vibrio minamisatsumaniensis; assembly: GCF_050337445.1. Classification (NCBI taxonomy): domain Bacteria; kingdom Pseudomonadati; phylum Pseudomonadota; class Gammaproteobacteria; order Vibrionales; family Vibrionaceae; genus Vibrio; species Vibrio minamisatsumaniensis. The sequence goes on from NZ_JAKJSY010000071.1 coordinate 6,030, forward strand.
ACTGAAGAAAGCATGAACGCAATGAGAACTAATCTAGAGACGGGTGCTCAGGATATCTCTACACAATTAAGAGAAAGCGCTCAAGATATTGGTGGTAAACTTGCAGAAGCTTCATCTGATATTCAGGAGCAAGTAGGTACGGCAACTGGTGGTTTAAGCAATGCAACGAATCACTTAACGGATACAACTGAACAGATCCGCCAACATCTTGAAGATGCAATTACAGAATTGAATGGTCAATTGCGAGTGTTAGTTGCTGACATTAAAGATGACTCAAAAGAAACCGGCCGCGTGCTTAAAGAGGCTAATCAAGACCTTATTTCAAGTACCAAAGAGCTTCAGATAGAGACGACCTCAGCTATCTCAAAACTGCATGATCGTTTGGAAACCACATTAGAAGATGTTTTCCAAGTTCAAGCCCAAGCAGTAAGACGCACGTTTGATAGTTTAGAAGATCAAATCATTGAATCCGTAGGTAAGACTGGCAGCGCAGTAGAGAAGCAGGTAGAGGTTCTTGATCTCCAGATGCAACAAGAACTGAATCGTACAATAAAAGAAATGGGTGAGGCTCTAGCGACCGTTACTCAACAGTTCACTCGTGATTACAAAGATCTTGTGCGTGAAATGAATAACGTAGTTAGCAGTCGAGTAGCGTAATTATGGAAAAGCTATTTGGTTCTTCAAAGCGCCCAAGTGATAGTGGTGAGCATTGGATGTCAGTGTCAGATTTGATGGCTGGCTTAATGATGGTCTTTCTTTTTATTTCTGTAGCGCTCATGCGAGACGCAATGGTTGAAAGAGATAAGATTAAAGAGGTTGCAGAGACTTATCAGCAAACACAAGAAGCTATTTATGTTGCGCTTTTTAAAGAGTTCAAAGTTGATCTACAAACGTGGGGGGCTGAGATTGATCGTGATACATTAAGCGTCAATTTCACATCTCCTGACGTTTTATTCGCTAATGGTAAAGCGAGCCTAACTGGCAACTTTCAGACTATCTTAGATGATTTCTTTCCTCGCTATTTGAAAGTGCTCGACAGCTATAAACCCATTATTCAAGAAATAAAAATTGAAGGGCACACATCAAGTAAGTGGAACCATGATTCAACGGACTATGAAGCTTACTTTAATAATATGCGCTTGTCTCAATCGCGAACCCGCGCGGTTTTAGGTTATGTAATGATGTTACCTAACGTAGTTGAAGAGCATTATAGTTGGGTAAAAGCTAACGTTGCTGCTGTAGGGTATTCCTCTTCTAAACTTGCAACCAATGATGAAGGCCTTGAGGATGAGGACCGTTCTAGACGCGTCTCTTTCCGTGTTATCACTAATGCTGAAGAACAGATCCGTAAGATTTTGGGTACTTCATGAAGTTGAGTATTAACTTTGGTAGCTTGAAAAATGCGATTAACCTGATGGAGCCTGATCAAAAAGGCGAATTCAAGCTTGAGTTAAAAGAGACTCGAATGGGGGTTATCGATATAGAGCTTGGTAACGGTAAAGATGTTGAATTAAAAGACGTTGATGTCGATTCAGGCTTACTGAGTTACAAAGGTCGAAATGTTTCTCTCTATATTAAAGCAAACGGCAGTAGTGCTCGTTTCCACGTGGCTGATTGTAAAACGTTACAGAGTATGAGAGCGAACGGTCGCTTTGAGCGCTATGTCGTCACCAATGATACATCTGGTGAGTTTGTAGTAGCTTCTAGCTATGGGGAAACGAAGGCTAAGCTTAAAGTCTGTCAGAACTGTTTAAGACAGTTGAATTACAAAGGGTGCAATACAGGTACGCCGATAAGTTCAATTGTTCAACAATTTGACATGGCTGAGTTTTTTGCAACCTACAGTTCATTTTTCCCCCATCTACCTTCTAGGCTAGCTGAAACCGCAGAGACTGGATATACGGAGGATTGGTCTAAAATATCGTCCCATTATAGAGTTGAGAAAGACTTTCAATGTGAACAATGTAACGTCAATCTCCGTTCAAATAGAGGCTTGCTGCATGTGCACCACGTGAATGGTGTTAAGTCAGACAACCGGACTAAAAACCTCAAAGCGCTCTGTATTGACTGCCACAGTAAACAACCGAAACATCAGCACATGGTTTTGAGCCATCGAGAAAGACAATTAATTAACGATCTTCGCAAGGATCAAGGTCTTTTAGATGACATTGGAGGTTGGCAAGAGCTTTTCGAGTTATCAGATCCTGGCGTGCATGGTGTTCTGCATGCTTGCAAAAACTTCGGTACAAAACTGCCAGAACTCGGGTTTTATATTTGGGATTCATTTGGCGGCCTAGCTACAAAAATTGAACTAGCTTGGCCTGAAAACAAATTTGGAATTGCGATTTCAGAGAATGATATTGAAGATGCACTAGAAGCCGGGTGGGAGGTCGTATCGGTCAATGACTTCTTGCAAAACTATCGTACGCAAGCACATCATTTAAGAGCATAATCGATGGAAATTACACTAGAGACTATCCTAGAAAGGATTATTGCCGTCAATCATGCGTGGAAACTATCACGAGACGAGTTTGGGCGCGATTTTGTTGCGACCAATTCATTTCGTGATACTAAATCCTGCTTACAAGCCACACTTATTCGTGATTTCCCTGACGAGGTCTATTTGAAAATTGCGAGTGACTCCGATCAGCATGATGAGATTATGTATAGTGTGCGGCTAAATCGTGAGGTACAGATTAATGGTGTACCAAGAATCGATGCTGAACACTTACCCGCCAGAATTGCACAACAAATTTTTACTGAACAAGAAATTACAAAATACTTAAGAACTTAAAGGTTACCCATGTTTGATCATTTTGCTTACATATCTGGAGATTGGATAACCGATCTAATTATTACTGCAACCGTCATCCTGTTTGCTGTCTTCTTCATTCGAGCACTACTGTCTACATATAAAACTAAAGAAAAGCTAGAAAGTATTTTGGAAATCAAGGGATTGAGTGATGCCTTAGTACTTAAACAAGAAAAGTTAACGCCAGTACAGTTGACCTGGGTGACCGAGCACTTAATTTATTCATCACTAGACGGTAGTTTTAAAATTGAAACTAATGGTGAGCAATGGTTAAGTAAGTCACCAATTTCATTCATGGTTCCTAATTGCGATACTAACCGATATAAATTGGTGCCAGCATTATTAACGAGTATTGGTATTACCGGTACTTTCTTAGGTATCACTATTGGCTTAAGTCATTTTAGTATGGCGGGTGATTCAAAGGCACTGTTGTCGTCTGCAGCAGAGCTACTTGAAGGGTTAAAAACGGCATTTTATACCTCTTTGGCTGGTTTAAGCACTTCAGCTATTTTCATGGCGTTACTTAAGTGGTCATCAAGTACAATTTCTAATGCTCAGCAACGTTTCCTACGGAATATTTCAAAAGAGTATTTTGAAGCCAGTGCAGTTTATTACCTCAAAGATATGGGAAGCGAAAGCCAGCGCGAAGCAATTAATGCACAGTTACGCTCCGCAGACACCATTGAGTTGATGGGGGCAAATATCGCTGATGCCTTATCAGGTTTTGGGGATGTGGTTGAGTCGCTCAGTGGAGATGTCATCGCGAGTAAAATATCAGAAGCCATGACTGGAGCCATTGAAAGTCAAATGGTTCCTGCGCTAGATGCCATTAAATCAGAGTTAAGTACCTTAAAAGATATCAAAGAGCAGTCTCAGCAAGAGCTGGTTAATTTACTCGTGAAAGAGATGAAATCTGAATTGATTGAACCTGTCACAGTTGAACTTCGAAAAACTAGTGAGGCGGTACTAAACAGTAATGAGGTGACTGCAGAGTTGAACCGTAATGTCGAAAAAGTGGTAACAAGTACGGCAACAACTGTAACTACGATCAATGATTTCCAAAAAGAAACCATGGTGAAGCTTCAAGAGTTTGCTGAGTCGTTAAAAATAATTTTAACGAGCTTCAGTGAAGAAACCCAAGGAGCGATGGGAACTATCGCCTCAGAAGTAAAAGGAATGCTTGGTGATGCCACAGAAGGTATGACAAAGCAGAGAGTTGCATTTGAGCAAAGCTCACAAACCGCAGCTTCAGCTTTCCAAGGTATTAAAGAGTCAATGGACGGTGCTTTGAGCGAACGTCAGTCGGCTGAAAAGGCAATGTTTGAAGGGGTGACGAGTCGAATAAACACACTCTTTAGTGAAATTTCAGACTCTTTCGACAATCAAACGCAGGTCATAACAAAAACAGGGGAAGCTGCGAGTGATCTAATGAGTCAAGCTCAATCCGATTTCGAGAAGTCAGTTGAAAGCCGCCGTGAGGGGGAAAAACAGCTGTTTAGCGAAGTAGAGATGAGAATAGGCAATTTACTTGAGAGTACTCAAACTGCATTTACACAACAGTCAGACACAATCAAAGAAGTTGGTGAGTCTGCTCAGCAATTAATGAGCCAAGCTCAATCCGATTTCGAGAATTCAGTGGAAAGTCGTCGTGAAGGTGAAAAACAGTTATTCACCGAAATGGAGAATCGAATCTCACAACTACTGACGGAATCTCAAGGTATTTTCCAGCAGCAAACAACGACCTTAAAAGAAACGGGCGCAGAAGCAAGTAAACTCATGATTTCAGCTCGTGAAGAATTAGAACAAGGGTTAGGTGATATCGATAATAAGGTGTTGTCTATGTCTAGAACCGTCCAATCAGAGCTAGAAGTGTTCCGTGAGCAGTATCAACAAAATTTAACCAAGTACTTCAAAGAGCAAAATGATCAGCTTGATAGCAGCTTAGGTAAGCAACGTGATGGTTTAAACGGTGTTGTCGATAATTTCCGTAAAGTATTTGAGGAAGAGTATCAGACTCGCCACACCTTACTTAAAGAACTAACGGCTCAGTACCAGAATTTAGAAAAGTCGGCAGGGACATTAGAGCGAGTTGCGAAAGCTATTGGTCTGAATGATGCGTCAAAGATGGCGGAACTTCAAAACGCAGCCACGACAATGAGCCAAGAAATAAGCTCATTGAAGAAAGAATACACAACGGCATCGGCAGCATTTACTCAAGTAACCGAAGAACTGCCGAAAGCGATGGACGACTATTACGCGCGTGCGACTAAGAGCTTTGAAACTTTCTTCAACGACTTTGACCATGCCTCAAGTAAGATCCACAATCGTCTAGCGCAAGCAGCAAACTATTTGGTCAGTGCTCAAGAGCTACGTCAAGAAGTCGTTCAAGATAAGGCAGAAGCTTAATGCGTGCGCTTAGAAATCACTCTGAGGCGGGTGATGCTGATGAATCAGGGGTGTGGTTATCTATTGGCGATCTAATGTCTGTATTACTGATGATATTCGCTCTGTTACTGATCAGTGCTTTAGTACAAATATCGGAAGTATACGAACAGAGCCAGAATACTCGAGTGGTTATAATCAAAGGTATCAATGATGCGTTAACATCTGCCGGTATTGAAGTTAAGGCTAATGGTGATACTGGGGATATTTCAATTACTGACTCTATATTATTTGATCGCAATGCATACAAACTTAAGCCAACAGGTAAGATTTTTCTAGAGAAGTTTATTCCCGTTTATTCAGAGGTAATCTTTCAGTCACAAGCCACGGCCGATGAAGTAAGTCGAATTGTGGTTGAGGGACACTCTAGCTCAGAAGGAGCATTCGATAGAAATATGGAGTTAAGTGTACTCCGAGCAAACAGTGTGATTGCTTTTGTTAATTCAATGCGGTTTGAAAACAAAGAAAAGTTCTTCGATAAAGTTGTTATTTCTGGCCGTGGTCCCATTGAGGCCAATAAGTCATCGGCACAAGCTGAAGACAGAAAAGTTAAATTTAGATTCCAATTCAAAGACGATGAGTTCTTGGGGCGTTTTTCAGAGGTAAAGAAAGTTGACTAGTAGCGGTTTTAGCTTTTCTCAACCAGAATTACCTAAACGAATAAGCTTACTTGACCAGCCACAAAGTTTGGTTGAACAAAGGCTTGTCGATATGCCTTTACCTAGCTTCCCGGCCAAAGGCCTGTTGGAAATAGTCGAGTTGGTCCAACAAGAACGATATCAGGACATTCACATCTTTGAGTGGCTTGATATTCTACAGGATGAAAGTCAGTGGGTAGAATTAGATCAGGCCACGCTCTCGAATGTACTACCTAGTGTTTGGAAAGGGATTACAGCAAGCCAGAAGCTTAGCGAAATCATATTCTTTAAAATTGCGTTAGCACTCGATGGAAAGAAGAGTGAAATTGTGCCTGGCATAATCAACTCGCTGGAAGTTGTCAAAAACCATACTCAAATGTTGAGTCGCCACGATGCAATAAAAGCGCGCTGGCTACTTGCACTGCAAAATTCTGACTTAGCCACGCTTGCTCGTTATTGCTATGAGTCTGGTTGTACCGCAGAAGATATGCTGACAAATTATCAACTACCACTTTCTAATGGCTACAGCTATCACATATCTGAATTCCTCTTTGGGTGCCTCGACGTCGCAAACTTAAATAAACAGGACGATCAATGGCTGGCCAGTTACTTCTACAGTTATAAAGTTTCTGCTCATCGTATGGATTTTTGTCGAAGCTTAATTCTTGAGGTTGGCCATTATAATTATGGAGAAAGCTGTCACCAGATTATCGAAGCACATTGCCTTCCATTTAGTAAGAACAGCTATTGGAATAAGTTGCCTCATGACGCCAAGGTGATTCTAAAGCAAAAATACGACCTGACTTGTTACTACGACTTACACACAATATCTTCAATACTCTATTCAAACGAAACCTCTGAAGCATTAGGTTTAACAGAATACGAACTTGTGCAAATCAAGGACCGCTCTTTATTTTGGTCGAACTACAGTTCCCGATTTAGTCGCGTGAGAGTGCTACTCCCCGTTCAAACGCATGACTATCTTGCACACAACGACGTTGAGTTGCCAGATTTCATCCACCGCTTTTCGGAAGAAAAGCAAAGTAATGTGGAAACCTATGTGTTTGAACTTGATGGGGTCATTGCTGTTGAATTCCTAAGGGGGGAAACAACAGATACAAGATTCTTCAAGAAGACGAGTATAAACGTACAGCAGTTGTTCGATTCAACGTCAATCTCTGTTGATGCTATTAGAGCTATGTCGCAGCTTGAGGTACATGATCATTTGGATTATTGGCAACATTTCTGTGAAAAACTTTTGCGCGAGAAGCTAAGCGTATTACCCAATAGTGGTACTACTCAATTTAGGGGACTTGCTGTTGATTTAGGCCGATATTGGGATGACTTTGGCTTAGCAAAGCTAACCTCCGATATGCTTTCAATCAGAAAAAAAGCCATGCAAGCATGGATAGAAAAATTTTGGGAAGCCGAATACGCAACCGGAAAATTTGGCGAGATTCGTGGATTGGCCAAACGCAGCCAAGTTTATCATATGCAAGCGTTGGAAGCTGAACAGTTAGGGCATAAGGAAGACTATGAACACTTGATCCGCAAAGCGGCAAACCAAGGCAACCCCGATGCCATGTATAGAACCGGTATTTCAGTCCTCAAAACAAGTCGTTCTGATCGTAAACTGAAGCAAAGCGGGGAAGATTGGATCGTCAAGGCGGCTAATTTAGGTCATATCGCTGCCCGAGAGTTTGTTAAGAAGTTTAGGCTATCAGGTTTCGCGCCTAAACCAGCGTCTCACGACAAGTCGAAAGAGAAAGAGACACCTTTAAATCAACCATTATCACTTCGAGAGAAAGCCGACAAGGGTGATGTGTTAGCCATGTGCTTATATGGCAATTCGTTAATTCTTTCAGGGAGAGAGTTTGATAAACATAAAGGGTTAGAATATTTGACTAAAGCCGCTAATCAAGATCCAACTGAATGTCATCCCAAACTCTGGGAAGCGTATGAGCTAGCATTGAATTCTAACAGCATAGATATGGCCTGCGAGATATTGAAGTTATTAGTTCAGGTTGGTGATAACTCTGCTTTAGTCGAACTCGGAAAGCTGCGAGTTCAAGATGTGACGGTTGATATTAGTGAAGGTCTGGCTCTTCTGTGGCAAGCCTATGAACAGGGTAGCTGGGAGGCTAAAACCGTGTTGTGGGAAACCGTCGAAAAGACAAGACATAAAGATGCCGAATTGAACTACAAAACAACATTACACTACCTATCTGGGATTGGCGAGTTGGAAGCAACCTACCTGTTAGCTGCGCACCTTTTGAAGTCGAATGATGTAGGGGATCGTCAGTCTGGAATGGATTTAATGCGTTCTGCTGCAAGAAACGGACATGACAAAGCTTCTAAACTATTGCGTTAGTTTTTTGGATGATGATTGAAAACTAACAGAGTATGGAGCCATAAATGCTCGGATGTGAGCGATAGCCACACCTTACGGAAACTAATCGGTCGTGTGCGGCCTATTTCACCGTTTTATATAAGGTTTTTATTGTAAGATACGGTTTATCCAATAAAAATCACATTCTAAATTACGACGAGTCGGTTGGTATTTAATGCAAAAATCAAACTTCGAATTCCTCAAAGGCGTTAACGATTTTCTGTACGTTATTGCTCGTGCAGCAGAAAAAAACTATCCAGATGATCCAAACACCACACTGGTTAAATTGCGCATATTTGGGGAAGCAACAGCCAAGCATTTAGCCAAGCTGTTAGATATCGAAGTGTCAGATAATCAGCACGAACTCCTGCGTGAGCTAGGCAAAATTCCTTTTGTTGATGACAGTATTCTCAACGTCTTCCATAAGCTTCGTAAAATAGGCAACCAAGCCGTCCATGAATATCATGACGACCTTCAAGATGCTGAAATGTGTCTGCGTTTTGCTTTCCGTATAGCGGTTTGGTATTACCGTTTAGTCACCAAAAGCTATGATTTTGCTGTTACTGAGTTTGCTCTTCCAACTTCTCAGAGCGGTGAGCAGTTTGAACAAGAAATTCTGTCACTAAAGCAAGAGCTTGAATTAGCCAAGCAGTCAGAAATACAGACCAAAGCAGAAGTGCAAGCTCAAAAGGCCAAGCTTACTGCACTTAATGGCTACATCTCCGTCTTAGAGAGTAAGCAAGAAGAAACACAAGAACAGTCAGATGCTCGTGTTTCAGCATTAATTGCAAAGCTCAAAGAGAAAGAGGTCGAGCTTTCAAGCAAAACAGAGGTCGAACGCAAAGCCTACCGTAAGCAAATGGCTAACGAAGCAAGCAAGCGCTCTCTAAATTTAGATGAAGCAGAAACGCGCTATTTAATTGATAACCAGCTTCGTAAAGCGGGTTGGGATACCGACACTAAAAACTTTAAATTCTCGAATGGTACAAGGCCAGAAATCGGGCGCAATATGGCGATTGCGGAATGGCCAACGGGTGTTGATGAGACGGGCAAAACTGGTTTTGCGGATTATGTACTGTTTGTTGGGTTAAAACCCGTTGCAGTAGTCGAGGCTAAGCAGAAAAACAAAGATGTGGCAGCAAAACTTACCGAAGCCTATCGTTACAGCAAATACTTTGAACACGACTTCTTACGCAGTGAATTGGAAGCCTGTGCGAGTGACCAAGAGCAGCTCGACAAAGTGGCCGAAGCCATTCCCAAGTATATCGCCACTTGGAATGACAGCGCGGCGGGTGAAACGTATAAAGTGCCTTTCTGTTTCTCGGCAAACGGTCGTGATTACCGTGCGGCGGTAAAAACTAAGAGTGGTATTTGGTATCGCGATGTACGTCATGCCACCAACATGCCTAAGGCGCTACCTGAATGGCACCGACCTGAAGAGTTAGTCGCCAAGCTTGAAAGCGATGACCAGTTAACCAACAAATGGTTTAGCCGTAATACTGACATGAATGATCTTGGTTTGCGTTACTACCAAGAAGAAGCGGTGCAAGCGGTAGAAAAAGCCATTGTTGCAGGTCAGCAAGATATCTTGTTAGCCATGGCGACAGGTACGGGTAAAACACGTACGGCAATTGCATTGATGTATCGCCTTATTCAGTCTCAACGCTTTAAGCGTGTTCTGTTCTTGGTCGATCGCACCTCTCTTGGTAAGCAAGCGCTTGATTCATTCGAAGACACGAACATCAAAGGAAATACCTTTAACTCTATCTTCAATGTGAAAGGGTTAACGGATCGCTTCCCTGAAGACAGTACTAAGATCCACGTTGCCACTGTTCAATCTTTAGTTAAGCGCACGCTACAAAGCGACGAAGTGATGCCAGTTGGGCGTTATGACTGCATTATTGTTGATGAAGCTCACCGCGGTTACATTCTTGATAAAGAGCAAACAGAAGGGGAAGAGAAGTTCAGAAGCGAACAAGACTTTATCTCTTCGTATCGCCGTATCATCGATCACTTCGATGCGGTGAAAATTGCGTTAACGGCAACACCTGCGCTGCACACCATTGATATTTTTGGCGGCGAGCACAAGAAACCCGTTTACCGCTATAGCTACCGAACCGCCGTGATTGATGGCTACTTAACCGATCAAGAACCGCCAATTCGCATCATTACCAAACTCAGTGAGGGTGGTTTGTATTTGTCGCAAGGTACGGAAATTCTGCGACTCTCTAACCAAGGTGAGCTAATCAACGATACCTTAGATGACGAACAAAGCTTTGAAGTCGCCGATTTCAACCGCGCGCTCATCGCTTCAAACTTCAACAGAGTGGTATGTGAAGAACTGGTTAATCACATTGATCCAACCAGCTCACAAAAGACACTAGTCTTCTGTGTCAACAACACTCATGCTGACTCAGTGGTCGAAGAGCTGCGTGCTGCATTTAAAGCTAAATACCCGCAGCTTGAACATGACGCGATCATTAAGATTACCGGTGATTCAGACAAAGACGCCACCAAAGTTCAATCCATGATCACACGCTTTAAAAAAGAGCGTCTGCCCAACATCGTGGTTACCGTGGATTTGCTTACAACGGGTATTGATATCCCCAGTATTTGTAACTTAGTGTTTATGCGCAAAGTACGCAGCCGGATCTTGTATGAGCAAATGAAAGGTCGAGCAACACGCTTATGCCCATCCGTAGGTAAAAACTCATTCAAAATTTTTGATGCGGTTGACCTGTATTCGACACTGCAAAGTGTCGATACCATGCGCCCTGTCGTGGTTCGTCCAAAGGTAGAGCTGCAAACCTTGGTTAACGAAATCACGGATTCTGAAACCTATAAAGTGATTGAGGCTGATGGTCGCAGCTTTGCTGATCACAGCCACGAACAGTTGGTTGCCAAGCTACAACGTATCTCAAGCCATGCAGAGTTTAGCCGCCTTAAATCACGTGAGATAGATAACCAAATCAAACGTTTTGATGAGATTTGCCAAGACTCAGCAGGCTGTAACTTTGCGACCCTTGCTAAAACACTCAAACAAAAAGGCCCGAAGTGGTCGGCAGAAGTGTTTAACAAGGTAACCAATATGGTCGGCCGTTTAGAGCAGCTTAAGCAAGAGATTAATGACTTACGTGATATGCCAATCTTTACCGATATCGATGATTCACTGCTGCGCGTTGAAACCGTGTATGGCGAGCATGAAACCGCTCAAGATTTCTTAGAAGCCTTTGATGCGCTGGTGGACCAATCCTCCAACCAACAAGAGGCGTTAGATGTAATAATCAACCGCCCAAGGGACTTAACTCGTAAAGGTTTGCTAGAACTGCAAGAGTGGTTCGATGCACAAAACTTTAATGAGCCAACGCTGAAAAAAGCGTGGAAAGAAACCAAAAACCAAGATGTAGCAGCGCGCTTAATTGGTCACATTCGACAAGCTGCAATTGGTGACGCATTGCTGCCATTCGAAGAGCGAGTAGATCAAGCGTTAGAAAAAATTAAAGCGAAAAAAGAGTGGAGTGACGAGCAACTCAACTGGCTCGATCGTCTAGCGTCATCCATTAAAGACAAAGTAGTACTCGACGATGACACCTTTAAAACGGGCAACTACAAGCGTAAAGGTGGCAAACGTAAGCTTATGAACGTCTTTAATGATGAATTAGACAGCATACTCACCCAATTCAACGAGTTTATGTGGGACGAGCCTGCGTAACTCAGTACAATCGAACCAAATGTAAAATGCACATTCCGTAAGGAGTGTGCGGATTAACAAGTGCATGCGATATCGTCATTCCAGAAGTGAGGAACGAACTGTCTGGAATCTAAGACTAGCACTTGTCTTAAACGAATTATCTATCTGGCACGAGTCAGAACAAACAAGAGAACAAGCATGAACAATAATGATCTGGTCGCCAAACTGTGGAAATTGTGTGACAACCTGCGTGATGGCGGTGTCTCTTACCAAAACTACGTTAATGAGTTGGCGTCACTACTGTTTCTTAAAATGTGTGAAGAAACAGGCCAAGAAGACGACTTGTTACCACTAGGGTTTCGTTGGGCAGATCTAAAAGCCAAGTTAGGGCAAGAGCAGCACCAGTTCTACCGTAACATGCTGGTTCAGCTTGGCGCTGACGACCATGCCATTGTTCGTGCTATTTTCCAAAACGTAAACACCACCATTACTCAACCTGCTCAATTGACCGAGCTGGTGGATAACATGGACAAACTAGAATGGTTTGACGACTCTTTTGATGGTGAAGGGCAAGGTAAATCACGTGATGACTTTGGTGACATGTATGAAGGCTTGCTACAAAAGAACGCGAACGAGACGAAATCGGGTGCGGGCCAGTACTTTACGCCACGTTCACTGATTAGCACCATCATCAAAGTGATGCAGCCTCAGCCGCGTGAAGTGATTCAAGATCCAGCCGCTGGTACCGCAGGCTTCTTAATTGAAGCGGATAAATACATCAAATCACACACTGGTGATTTAGAGTGGAAGGTCGTCAATGGCGAAAAAATTCGCATGGATGAGGACGACCAAGATTTCCAAATGAAACAAGCTTTCGTTGGGTTAGAACTGGTACCAGAAACACGCCGTTTAGCACTGATGAACTGCCTACTGCACGACATTGAAGGCGATGCTGAAGAGGGCGCAATCCGTTTAGGCAATACACTGGGCAGTGCAGGTGAAACGCTTCCACAAGCGAATGTTATTCTAACGAACCCTCCGTTTGGTAGCGCAGCAAGCACTAACATTACACGTACCTTTGTTCACCCAACCGGTAACAAACAGCTTTGCTTTATGCAGCATATTTACGATGCGCTAGAGCCTGGCGGTCGTGCAGCAGTGGTGATTCCAGATAACGTGCTGTTCGAAGGCGGCAAGGGTACAGAACAAGAACCAAGACAAAGACTGCACCAAAGAGACATGGGTATTCGATATGCGTACCAACATGAACACCTTTGGTAAGCGCCGCCCGCTGACTGAAAAGCACTTTGAAGCCTTTATCAATGCTTACGGTGCAGATAAAAACGGTCAATCACCTCGTGAAGAAGGCGTTTACGAGACGTTGGGTGCTATTTACCCAGAAGGTGACGATAGTGTTGAGAACGTCAGCGAGCAAGCGCACAAGGTAGATAGCGCTCGTTTCCGCAAATTTAGCCGTGAATACATTCGTGGCCAGAAAGGCGACAGCCTAGATATCTCTTGGCTTAAAGATCTCGAAGCCACTAACGCAGAAAACCTGCCAGAGCCAGAAGTACTAGCCGGTGAAGCCATGGCAGAGCTGACCGAAGCCATGTCTGAAATTTACCAATTGATGCAAGCACTCGGCGCGAATGATGAAGCAGAAGGGCAAAAGCAATTACTTGAAGAAGCCTTTGGCTTGGCAGAAAAGCCGGAGGCTGAGTGATGAATGAATTGCCGAATGGTTGGGTAAATTTAAAGTTAGGCGATCTTATTGAGTTGAAATATGGAAAATCACTGCCTGCTAAGCAACGAAGTGGAATTGGTTTCCCTGTATATGGCTCTAATGGAGTAGTCGGTTTACACACTGAAGCTCTAGTATCTGGAGGTGGTTTGATTGTTGGACGAAAAGGGTCTTTTGGCGAAGTTCATCTTTGTGAAGATGACTTTTCTCCTATAGATACAACTTACTATGTCGACTCTTTTCCGTCTGGAACGATGAAATATTGGTACTATCAATTAAAGAACCTTCCGCTCACTAAATTAAATCGCTCGACAGCAATACCAGGGTTAAATAGAGATGACGCGTATGCTCAAGACGTTCTGCTGCCCCCAGACGCCGAACAAAAACGTATCGTTGAAAAACTCGATGAGGTATTGGCACAGGTCGGCGCCATCAAAGCCCGCTTAGATGGCATTCCAGCGTTACTAAAACGCTTCCGCCAATCGGTACTCGCTTCTGCGGTGTCGGGTAAGTTGACGGAAGAGTGGCGCATTGGGAAAAGTCTTAAGCAAAGGGTAACACTTAACTTAAATGAAGTAACAAGCCATGTCGTAGATTGTCCCCATTCGACACCTAAATGGTCTGATGAAGGACGTTATTGTGTTCGTACAACCGCGTTTAACCCATTTTACTTAGACCTTTCAGGGCAAGGTTATGTAAATGATGAGGTGTTTGCACTACGAACTTCACGTTTGACTCCTGAAGCAGGAGATATCCTATATAGCAGGGAAGGTACGGTAGGCATTGCTTGTCAAATTCCAGAAGGTGTTGAACTCTGTCTTGGACAACGAATGGTTGTGATTCGAGCTAATGAAAGAGTGGATGCTAAGTACTTAACAATAGTACTAAACTCCGACCATATTCTACGTATTGTCAGAGAGTTAACTATTGGAAGTACAGCCCCTAGAGTAAACATGAAGGTTATTCGTGATTACCCAATTCCAGTGCCTGATTGTATTGAGCAACAAGAAATCGTCCGCCTTGTCGATCAATATTTCGCTTTCGCTGACACCATCGAAGCGCAAGTGAAAAAAGCGCAGGCGAGGGTAGATAACCTCACTCAAAGCATTTTGGCAAAAGCCTTCCGTGGTGAGTTGGTGGAACAAGACCCGAGCGATGAGCCAGCCGACAAACTGCTAGAGCGCATTGCCGAGGCTCGCAAAGAGGCCGAAGCCCTAGCCAAGGCAGCCAAAAAAGCAGAAGCGGCCAAGAAAAGAGCCGCGAAAAGTGTATAAGTTCTAAGCTTTACTTTGTTGTATTAATAAAGGGGCGAGAGCCCCTTTTTAGTGCCTGTCATCTGAGATTTTTAAATGTTTAAAGCAATATCTACGCTGTTTAAGTCAATCGTTGAGCTTGTAAAAAGCCTTTACTCAATTGTGTTTAGTTTATTCTCTATCGTCGGCAATTTAATCAAAGCGCTACACCATATTTTCTCTGCTTTCTATATCCGACATAAAGGAAACAAAGAAATCGAGAGATTGAAAAGTGAGATCGAACTAGCAGAGAGCAAGCGAAGTTTAACTGACGCGCCAAACAAAAATTAACAATAGACTCACTGATCCCAGAAGCCCTCTCATAGCCTATAAATTGAGCGCATTATTGAGTGGAATATCGTCAAGTTACTGTTTCATAAAACTAAGAGTCGGGTGTTAAGTCAAAGACCTTATGATTATGAGATGATAGGCTTATTTTATTTTTATTCATTACTAGTGATTTCTATAAAAATCATCAACAACGGTAGAAATGATGGCAGTCGTAAAACAACAGTTGTGGCGTGATTTCTTAACACGTTGGCCTCGTGAAAAGTTAAATGATTTAACGTTGGAACAATATGTATCCGTTAACGATGACGATACATTCACCTATTGGTTAGAAACGAAAACCAGAGAGCTCGGATCGATTCAAGGTAACACCTCGGCAAAATTTGGTATTTATAAACGAAATGGCGAAGGGAAAGCGCAGAGTGGTATTGGCCATGGGCCGGTTTATACGTGGCGGAATCGTTATGGTAATAACGAATCAATGGTTTTTGACTATGTTAAAAATGTCTTAATTCAGGTCGCACAAGCGGCCTACGAAGGCGACTTGGATAAAATTGATCTCATAGACTTTGCTCCCTTAGTTAAATGGAAGATTGCTTTCCTATATCAAAATCAAGAGAAGCCTGTACTGATCAATACTTTTTCAAAGCCCATGTTAGAGGTGTTGACCAGCTCTAACAACAAGGTGTCGTTTCCCCAAATGTATCAGCAGCTTATTCTCGAAAAAGGTCAGCAAGATTTGCTGGAGTTTGGCGACGTTTGTTGGCAGAGAGCCGAGCGTAAACATAAAGAAATTATTCAACGGACTATTTTTGAACAATTTTCTCATATTGAATTGTTTAATCGCGGTTTGGAACAGTGGCCGTTGGAGACCATTGATGCATTCTGTTCTCTCATTTCCAAAGCGAATACCCATAAGCTTGATGTCTTCACGACTTCTATGGCAACCGGAGCAATGATTCGAATCGGCCGAAAAGAACTCGGATCAGCTAAAGCCGAACAAGTTTTCGCCACATTTGAACCGACACTGAAAAAAATTAACTTTGAGCTTCGCTATGAACATCGTGATGGTTACGAGTGCGCAGAAGTCTCTGACGCGTTGTATCAACGTATATGCAAATCAAAAACATTAGCCCAGTTCGCAAAACAATATTCGATTAAACGCAAGGCTCACTGGCCGAAGAGTTACCGAGATGATAACGAAAGCGATGTTGAATATGACGAGTATCAGATAGCTGAAGCGAGAGAGAAGTACGCAATGCAGAACCAGCCACCACTAAATCAAATTCTTTATGGCCCACCGGGAACTGGTAAAACCTACCATACCATCGAGGCGGCCGTTAAAGCCGCCGAACCTGAGTTTTCGTGGGAAACACGCGGTGAGCTAAAAGCCAAATACGATGAACTGGTTACGGCGAAACGAATTCGTTTTGTTACGTTCCACCAGAGCTATGGGTATGAAGATTTTGTCGAGGGGTTAAAAGCGAAAACAACGGTAGACAAGTCAATTGAATATGTTGTTGAAAATGGTGTTTTTAAATCAATCAGCGAGGCTGCTTCAATTTCTCTGCCACAAGCGGATTCTGGAATTAATGAATTTGGGCGTGTGTGGAAAATTTCAATTGAAGGAACTTACAAAAATGAGGCTAAAACTTATTGTTTAAAGCACAATATTGCGGCTATTGGCTGGGGTGATACCGGAGATTTATCGAGCTCTGAAAGGAATGAGTATTTTAAAGCTGAAGGATCGAATAACCAGATCTCATTAACAAATTTCTCACAGGAAATAGCTGTTGGTGATTTAATTCTTTGTATTGATAGTAACACTTCGGTTGAGGCTGTTGGTGTGGTTCGCGGGGATTATTTTTACTCAGAACATGGCTTACCTTCTAGAGCTGATTTCCAACATCATTTACCGGTTGACTGGATTGCAAAAGATTTCTCGATAGATTTTAAGCAGCTCAACGGTAATACACAATTCCACGTACCTACGTGTTGGAACGTAGAGCGTCTGTCAGTGAATGGTGTCTTACAATAT
Source organism: Vibrio minamisatsumaniensis (assembly GCF_050337445.1). Lineage (NCBI taxonomy): Bacteria > Pseudomonadati > Pseudomonadota > Gammaproteobacteria > Vibrionales > Vibrionaceae > Vibrio > Vibrio minamisatsumaniensis. The sequence goes on from NZ_JAKJSY010000071.1 coordinate 23,361, forward strand.
TTAGCCGCGCATGGAATTAAGTTTAACGTCAATTCGAATTCAACGCCCTCGAACTATGTACTCATCATTGATGAAATCAACCGAGGTAATATCTCCAAGATATTTGGTGAGCTCATTACGCTTATAGAGCCAAGCAAACGGATGTCGGTTGATAAAAAGGGGGAAGATGAATCTATTCAAATCAAGTTACCACATAGTGAGCCTCTATTTTCGGTTCCAGATAACTTATACCTCATCGGCACCATGAACACGGCTGACCGCTCTATTGCGATGATGGATACTGCACTGCGCCGTCGTTTTGATTTTGTAGAGATGATGCCAAACCCTGAGTTACTCAAAGATACCGTAGTCAATGGCATTGACCTAGCAGAGCTGTTGAAAGTGATAAATCAGAGAATAGAAATTCTCTATGACCGAGAGCACACTCTAGGTCATGCTTTCTTTATGCCTGTCAAAGCTTTGGTTGACGCGGGAGAGCAAGAAGAAGCCTTTAATGCTTTGGTCTCTGTTTTCAAAAACAAGATCATTCCACTTCTGGAAGAGTACTTCGTTGAAGATTGGGATAAGATCCGTTTGGTTTTGGCCGATAATCAAAAGCCAGAACATTTGCAGTTTGTTGAAGAAAATGTGCAAAAAACGGAGGCGTTGACACGTCTGTTTGGCAAGGGACATCAATTAGATCAATACGGTCAGTCAGTAGTGAAGTATACGCTTGCTATGGATAATGCCGATGTCTGGAGTGATGCTCACGCTTATACGGGTATTTACCAAACTGTGGTTAACCAGTCTGATTCAAGCCCAGAGTAATCGCCATGCATACCACTGTTTTTGAGTACGGTTATTTAACTTGTGATCAAGCCGCATGTGTCAACTTAGGGGCAAAGCTCATATCAAAACACGCTTTCGAGTACTTAAAAGAGGTGAGCCTAAGCGCTGAAGAGTCGAATACCCATAAATGTCTAAGCTTGACTAAGCGCTATGGCCTGGAGCTTATTCAAGTGAAAAACTATGTCGGTGTACTCTTTACACCAACGGGTGAACATATTGAAGTATTGCCAAAAATAGGCCGAAAAGCTGAAAACGCTAAACAGGCAATCGTAGAATCTCGGCAAGTGCTGCTGATGATGTTGCAGCACTTAGGCTCATTTCGTTATGTCTCTTCCAATCAAGCCAGTGTTGCGACAAAGCAGATGCCATTGCTTGAGGTGTTTATCAGTCAGTTTTTACAGTCGGTGAATGGTTTGGTAAAACGAGGGTTAAAAAGTGACTATGTCACGCAAGAAGATAACCTTTATTATCAGAAGGGCAAACTAAAAGTTTCCCAACAAATCAGGTACAACGTGGTTAATAAGCATAAGTTTTATGTTGAATATGATGAGTACTTGATTGATCGACCAGCCAATAGACTTCTCAAAACGGCTCTGTTGAAGTTAGGTTATTACACAAGGCTAGCGACCAACCAGAAGTTGCTGCGTGAGCTGCAGTTTGCTTTTGCAGATGTCCCTACGAGTAAATCCGTGAAGCAAGACATTAACGCTCTCAAATTGGACCGAGGAATGGTGGACTATCATTCGCCGATTGCGTGGGCAAAATTGATACTTGATGGATTCTCTCCACTGAGTATGAAAGGTGACAGCAGCGCGCTTTCCTTGTTGTTCCCAATGGAAGCGGTGTTTGAAAGTTACGTCGCGTCAGTGCTCAGAACACAACTGCCTGATGGTGCAGAGCTTACGACACAAGCAGCCTCGAAATATCTCGTAACTCATAATCAGCGGAGTCAGTTCCAGTTGAAGCCCGATCTATTGTTAACATTACCGGATAATTCGAAGTTGATTCTCGATACGAAATGGAAGCTGATCGATATCGAGGAACACAATTACGGCCTTTCTCAATCCGACCTGTATCAAATGTTTGCTTATGGTAACAAATACTTAGATGGAAAAGGGGATCTTTTCTTGATCTATCCATCGCATCAAGCCTTTGAAAAACCTATAGAATACAGTTTTGATTTTAGTGAAACACTAAAATTGTGGGTTGTGCCGTTTGTTCTCTCATTAACGGGCGATTCAAACAT
>NZ_JAKJSY010000072.1:0-25330 GCF_050337445.1 Vibrio minamisatsumaniensis
CATTAAATTCAATGCTTTTCGCATTAAATTCAATGCTTTTCGTTTTGTTTGAGCAGTCGCGGCATGCTTAGTTGGTAAAAATGAATCAGTATCATGGATGGCAAAGACTTGAGCCCAATACCGTATCTGTCTTGAAGAAATTGAATATTGTTTTGCTAAGTAGAGAGATGACGTGCCATCTAAGTATTGCTTAGCAATGATACATTTTAGCTCTCGGCTATATTTGGACATAAAAAGACCCCCAATAATTGGTGTCCAACTATTGGGGGTCAGTTCACTTTTCAGTAAGCGGCTTTGTAAAAACTTAACGATGCTCATCGCACCACTACGGGCGGTAAACCTTAACGTTATGGAAGCCTTGCTCTTGTAGGTAAAGCGCCTGTAGACGACTCATTACACCACGTTCACAGTACAGCAAGTACTCTTTCGATTGATCTAGATCGCCAAACTGAGTCGATAGCTTAAAGAACGGTATGTGCTTCACTTCAACACCGTCAATCTCTAGTGGGCGCTCATCTTCCTCTTCTGGGCTACGAATATCAAGAACGATGGCATGTTCAGACACGGCTTGAACTTGTTCAACTTCAGGTGCTTGCTCTTGGCTCTCTTTCTCAATGTCACGGATATCCATTACACGAGCATTCTCGATAACTTGATCCAAAACCTCGAAATTAAACTTAGCTTCTTCCGCTTCTAGTTTGCCTTTCTTCGCTTTTACTGTCGGTTTCTTCGAGATAACACCACAGTATTCAGGCATGACTTTAGCGAAGTCTTCTGTACCAATGTTGCGGGATAGATCGATGATGTCTTCTTTGTCCCAGTTAATCAGCGGACGCAAGATCAAAGTATCCGTCACGTTGTCAATATGGCGAAGATTCGTAAGCGTTTGGCTAGAAACCTGACCAAGTGCTTCACCCGTTACGAGCGCTTCAATACAGAAACGCTCAGCAACCATGCCACCCGCTCGCATGAACATACGCTTAAGTACCACGCCCATTTGGCCGTCTTCTACGTTCTCAAGGATTTCAGCAACCACTGGTTCAAAGTCGATAGAGATGAACTTCACCTTTGCCGATGAGCCATATTTATTCCATAAGTAGTGAGCCACTTGCTTAACGCCAATCTCGTGCGCTGGACCACCAAGGTTGAAGAAACAGTAGTGAACCTTAGAACCACGTTTAATGTGCAAGTAGCTTGAAACACCTGAATCAAAGCCGCCAGAAATCAAACTCAGTAGATCTTCTTGAGTTCCTAGAGGGAAACCGCCTAGACCTTTATGACGTTCAATCACTTGGTTTAACTTGTCGTTAGTGACTTCAACCTTAACCGTCACATCAGGGTTCTTAAGTCGAACTTTAGCCGACTCAACCGCTTGATTTAGACCGCCACCAACATAACGTTCTAGTTCAATAGACGTGAAGTCATGTTGACCTCGACGTTTGGCACGAACAGAGAAAGTTTTGCCTTCAATAAGAGTACGGCTGCGTTCAAGTACTTGCTCGTAAATATCATGTAAATCTTTAAAATCAGATTGCTGAACCTCAAGGGAGTGATGAATACCCGGCGTTTGCGTCAACACTTCAAGTGTTTCTTTAAAGTATTTGTCACTCTCAGACGTCACTTCGATGTGATCGCGACGGTTAAAAACAGCCACAGACTCAGTACGACGCTGAAGAATAGTACGAATATTACGTTCTAAAATCTTTGTGAAGCGCTTACGCACCGATTCACTTTTTACAAAAATTTCCGGATGGGGCTTAACAATAAATTTCATAGTACTTTCACGCCAATAAGGTTCACAATTTTAAGAGGTTCATTGCCACGTAAAAGGTCATTTCACATAGTCATTGAAGCAATAATAGATCAATATTAAATCTAAGGGCGCGAATTATACATGAGAAAGTCAAACAAGGAAAAGAGTGCGTGCTTTGGCGCGGTCAATAAACTCAACGCAGTAACAAACAACCACCTCATTTCACCCAGTGTTCTCGCAACATTGGGACTAAACCGGTATCAAACAAAGAAAAAGCCCAATCTACGAGAGATTGGGCTTTCAAGGTACCGATTAGAAATAAAGGCTATTTAGCGATCGCTGGGACTTCATCACTATACAGCGGTTCACCCTGCATGATACTGATTTCAACACGACGATTGAGGCTGCGTTGCCACTCAGTGTCATTCGGCTCTACTGGCTCAGTGTCGGCCATACCACGCACTCTCAAGCGTTGATGAGAGAATCCGCGCACCTTTTCCATCTCTTGAGCAACAGACACCGCACGTTGCGATGATAAATCCCAATTAGAACGATAAAGCTCAGAATCAAGACGTTGGTTATCTGTATGCCCTGAGATCCGAACAATACCCGGAACATCTTTAACAAGTTCAGCAACCTGTCGGACTAAAGGTCGGAACTTAGGTTGTAAGAAAGCCGAACCTGAGGGGAACGCCCCTTTTTCACGGATTCGAATCACTATCTGTTGACCCAGGTTATCAACCTCAATTGCGCCTTGGTCGATCTCTCTCTCGAGCGCCTTCTTGATGCTTTCCATCAAGGAATCCATATCTTGAGACTGCGCTTCAGCTTGCTTTTGCTGTTGGTCTGACTCTGAGTTCTGATTGTCGTGAGTCGACACCTCTGGCGACTTACCTCCAGTCATCTTTCCTTGGTCGCGCATTGTGCCCCCTGCGCGTTCAGATTCACCCTCATGAAACTCTAGCGTTTGCTGAGTAATATCAATGGTCTGTTGCATAATCACATCAATCGGCGTTGGCTCTGGGCGACCTGGACGAAACTCTTGTGCAATAATACTGGTGCCTTTCGGAATATCTTTTACTTCCAAGCTATTCTGCACACCAAACGCAAATTTCATTGAGCCTGCTATCTGCTTGAATTTTAGTACGTCCATCTCAGAGAAAGAGAGCAGCAGTACGAAGAAACACATCAGCAACGACATCAAATCAGCAAATGTCCCCATCCATAGAGGTAACCCCGGAGGAGGACATTTACATGGCTTGTCTTCATCCATCTTCCATTCCTCTAAGCGGGTTCACCATCAAAAATTCGTTTACCTTCATTTAGGTAATTCTTCAGGTAACCATCAATAACACGTGGATTTTGACCATCTTGAATAGCGAGCACACCATCCATCACTAAACGGCGGTTCAATGCCTCTTGATCACGGCGTAGCGCCAACTTATCTGCGATTGGGAAAAACACCATGTTTGAAAGAATTGCGCCGTAAAGCGTGGTCAATAGTGCTACCGCCATTGCAGGACCGATCGATTTAGGATCATCCATGTTCGAAAGCATGGCAACCAAACCAACCAAGGTACCAATCATCCCCATCGCTGGGGCAACATCACCAAATGCCGTGAATACTTTCGATCCCTGCTCATGACGCTCTGTGGTCAACGCAATGTCTTTTTGCAATGCAGCACGAACTACATCACCGTCATGACCATCCACCAACAGATCGATGCCCTTTTGCATGAAGCTGTTGTTAATTTCCATCTCTTCGAGAGCTAAAAAGCCACCTTTACGTGCCGCATCAGCCATCTCTACAACTTTAGCGATAAGATCTTCAGGTTCATCAGCTTTAAACATAAATGCTTTGCCAGCAATTTTAGCGGCACCAAAGAACTGTCCCATGGTGAACTTCATCAGAACAACAAACGTTGAACCACCAACCACGATCAAAATGGATGTCGTGTCATAAAACATCCCAAGGCTTCCACCTAGGATCATAGCCATGACGACAAAGGCCATTCCACCAATCAAACCTATTAGGGTTGCTAAATCCACTGAGCACTCCTCATGCTTTTTGTAGCTCTACATCGACGATAAACTTTTTATCGGCCAGATTATAAGATCTTTTAGTAAATTCTTAGCCTAAGTATCACATTTTTAGTTTTTGAATCACAAATACTACCCACTTTACCCTGATCAACCAGAGATAATTTTTATAAAGATAAGATTATTCGACAAAATTGACCTAAAGGCTCTTAAAAAAGAACTTTATTGCAAAATTTATTGGTTACATTTGACCATATCAGCAGCCTAGGGTAACGTTCGTTCATCTTTCCAAATGCAGATTTATTATGGCCACTAAGAAACCTGAAAATATGAGCTTTGAAGCGGCAATCGAAGAACTTGATGGCTTAGTTGATCAACTGGAAAATGGTGATCTAGCTTTAGATGATGCACTGAAAAAGTTCGAGCGAGGTATTTCCCTTGCTCGTGCTGGTCAAAGCAAACTAAACGATGCTGAACAGCGTGTTAGCATCCTACTGCAAAATGACGAAGATGCAGAGCTTAGTGACTTTAACCCACAACCTGAATAACAAATTGTATGAGATCCCCTATGATCGAGACTTTATTGTCTTATCAAGCACGTAATAACGAGCAACTGAACTTTTGGCTTGATCGCCTACCACACCAAAATCAGACTCTAATCGACGCAATGCGTTACGGCTTGCTTTTAGGCGGCAAACGTGTGCGTCCATTTCTTGTTTACATTACAGGGGAAATGTTTGGTTGCACGGCTGAAGAACTCGATACGCCCGCTTCTGCAGTCGAATGTATTCATACCTACTCTCTGATTCACGACGATCTGCCAGCGATGGACGACGACGAACTGCGTCGCGGTCACCAGACTTGTCACATCAAATACGATGAAGCGACCGCTATTTTAACGGGTGATGCACTACAAACTCTCGCGTTTACTATACTTGCGGAAGGGACATTAAGTGGCACTGGCGAAAGCAATCGTGTTCGAATGATTCAATGCCTAGCTGAAGCTTCTGGCGCTCAGGGTATGTGTATCGGTCAGGCTCTTGATATTGAAGCAGAAAATCGTGCCGTCACGTTAGCAGAATTGGAAGAAGTTCATCGTAATAAAACCGGCGCTCTTATGAAGTGCGCGATTCGCTTAGGTGCACTCGCTGCTGGTGATAAAGCGTTAGAAGTCATGCCTCAATTGGACAAGTACGCTGATGCGGTAGGGCTGGCCTTCCAGGTTCAAGATGATATTTTGGATATCGTCAGCGACACTGAAACCTTGGGCAAACCGCAAGGGTCCGATCAAAGCTTGAATAAAAGCACTTACCCTTCTTTACTTAGTTTAGAGGGCGCTCAAGAAAAAGCGCAAACTCTACTACAGGAAGCGCTTCAAGCTTTGGCTGCAATCCCATACAATACCCAGTTACTCGAAGAGTTCGCCCGATACGTCATCGAGCGCAAGAACTAAGACAATAAGCGCGCATTACTATGACTCTTGATATATCCAAGTACCCAACTCTTGCTTTGGCAGATAAGCCAGAGGATTTGCGTCTACTTCCGAAAGAGACGCTAACACAACTTTGTGATGAATTACGCACCTACCTCCTTAACTCTGTGAGCCAATCAAGTGGTCACTTAGCATCAGGCTTAGGTGCGGTAGAGCTCACGGTTGCTCTGCATTATGTGTACAACACACCTTTTGACAAGTTGGTTTGGGATGTTGGTCACCAAGCATATCCGCACAAAATCCTTACCGGTCGTCGCGATCGCCTATCGACGATCCGCCAAAAAGGTGGATTGCACCCATTCCCATGGCGTCAAGAGAGCGAATACGACACCCTATCGGTAGGTCACTCATCGACGTCGATCAGTGCCGCGCTTGGTATGGCTATCAGTGCCCAAAAAGAAGGCAAAGATCGCAAGATTGTCAGCGTCATTGGTGATGGAGCCATTACCGCGGGTATGGCCTTTGAAGCGATGAATCACGCCGGCGATATCCACAATGACATGCTCGTTATCCTGAATGATAATGAGATGTCGATATCAGAAAATGTCGGTGCGCTGAATAATCATCTAGCTCAAGTCCTTTCTGGTAGTCTTTACACGTCGATTCGTGAAGGCAGCAAAAAGGTACTATCAGGTGTTCCACCGATTAAAGAATTAGTACGCCGTACAGAAGAGCATCTAAAAGGCATGGTTGTCCCTGGTACCATGTTTGAAGAGTTAGGCTTCAACTACATAGGCCCGATTGATGGTCATGATGTCAATGAGTTAATAAAAACGCTGAAAAACATGAGAGATCTTAAAGGTCCTCAATTTCTGCATATCATGACGAAAAAAGGCAAAGGCTATGAGCCCGCTGAAAAAGATCCGATTGGCTACCATGGCGTTCCTAAATTCGACCCAGCACATTCAAGTTTGCCTAAGAGCACCAGCTCTAAGCCCACTTTCTCTAAGATTTTTGGTGACTTCCTATGTGATATGGCCGCACAAGATCCTAAGCTAATGGCGATAACGCCAGCAATGCGTGAAGGTTCTGGTATGGTGCGATTCTCGAAAGAGTATCCCGAGCAGTATTTCGATGTCGCGATTGCTGAGCAACATGCCGTGACGCTAGCAACCGGTATGGCGATTGCGGGTGATAAGCCAATTGTGGCGATCTATTCGACTTTTCTCCAACGTGGCTATGATCAACTGATCCACGATGTAGCAATCATGGATCTACCGGTCATGTTCGCGATTGACCGTGCTGGTCTTGTCGGTGCTGATGGCCAAACACACCAGGGAGCATTCGACTTAAGCTTCATGCGTTGTATTCCAAATATGGTGATCATGGCGCCAAGCGACGAAAACGAATGCCGTCAGATGCTTTATACTGGCCACCAACATACGGGGCCTAGTGCTGTACGTTACCCTCGCGGAAATGGTATGGGCACCGAGATTCAAAGTGAGTTTACTGCACTCGAAATCGGAAAAGGTCGTATCATTCGCGAAAGCGAAAAAGCAAAAGATGGCTCGAAAGTCGCTATTCTAAGCTTCGGCACTTTCCTTGAAAATGCACTTCAAACGGCTCATGCTATCGATGCTACGGTAGCCGATATGCGTTTTGTCAAACCACTCGATGAAGCTCTCATCAAACAACTGGCCGCTGACCACGATGTACTGGTTACTATCGAAGAGAATGCCATCGCAGGTGGTGCTGGTGCGGGTGTGGTTGAATTCTTAATGCAAGAGAAGCGGCTAATGCCAGTATTGAACCTTGGCCTACCAGACAAGTTCATTGCTCAAGGCACGCAGGGCGAGTTGCATGAAGAGTTGGGCTTAGATGCGAAAGGCATTGAGACATCAATCGCAGCTTATCTGGCGAAATAGAGACTTAGCTAGATAACGGAAACAAAAAAGGTTGGCCCTAGGGTCAACCTTTTTTGTCTCTACTCATTGACTCGACGTATTCGTCGCTGAGAGTCGATAAAGCCTTAGCAACAAGGCTTAAGTACTGGCGCGTCATAGTTCTCTGGTTCATCAGAGTAGATAGCTACGTTGAAGTTCTCAACCAACCCCGTCTCCTCAACACACTGCGCTTGGAAAAACTGCTGAATCTCACGACGCTGACAATGCGCTTCAAACGCTTCGTTATCCGCCCAAATTTCATTGAATGCAATAGGGAAGCTCTGCCCCTCAGCAAACGGGCTCTGAATATGGCGAGTGACTCTGTATTGAATACAACCATCTTCACGCAGAGTATTTGACTCTAGTGATTTTAGAACCTCAAATAACTCGTTCAATTTGCCTTCTTTTGGCTGGAATTGAGCGATACAGTAAACCTTTTTAGACATTATAATTCCTTACTTTTTTTACTTTAGACTTGAACCGTTGATTGGTCTAAAAGCCTTCTGAACTTAAACTAGCCAACCGGCGAAATGTGCCACTGCATACAGCGAAATCGCCGCCATAAGGCCTGCAACAATATCATCAATCATAATCCCGAGCCCACCGTGAACTCGCTTATCTAGCCAACCAATAGGCCAAGGCTTCACCATATCGAAAAAGCGAAACAGCACAAAACCAGCTACTAGCCATCTCCAATCATCAACAGGAATGTTCAACATAGGCACTAAGCTCATGGTGATCCAAAAACCTGAAAATTCATCCCATACGATAGAACCATGATCATGCACGCCCATATCATCAGACGTTATTTGGCAGATTTTGATACCTATAATGCAGCTTACCACCACGAGAACGACATAAATAGGGAACGGTAATTGAACCAACAAAAGATAGAAAGGAATCGACGCCAGTGTGCCCATCGTGCCGGGAATAATCGGCGATAAGCCACTGCCAAACCCGGTTGCCAATAAGTGCCAAGGGTTTTTAAGAGAGATTGCAGAAAGTGGGTTTGTCATCAATTAGCCTTAAAGTGATCGTAACCAGTTAAGCGCCAACTTAATGGTTCACCATTGTTGTGTAATTCAAAATATTCTACAGGTCTTATCTGGCCAATGCAGGTAACTTTTGTCCCTGTGTGTGACAAAACACTTTCCAATGACCCTTTATTCTCTTCTGGTACAGTAAAGCACAGTTCGTACTCCTCACCACTGGTCAGCGCATACTGCTGAGCTGAAGCGATATCAGAAGTAAACTGACATAATTCTGGAGAAATAGGTAAACAACTCACATCAATGCTTGCACCAACCTGTGAACGCTTAAGGATATGTTTTAAATCAGCGATAACACCGTCAGAGATATCAATAGCAGACGAAGCAAGGTTCACCAGTGCTTGGCCAGCCAATACTCGAGGAACGCTCAAATAGTGCCTCTCTTCAAGTTCTAGCGCATAAGGCTTTGCTCTATTCTGTTCCGGTTCCAGTACCACTTCGAGGCCTGCTTTGCTGTCGCCTAGGTTGCCCGTTACGTAAATCCAGTCCCCCACTTTTGCGCCATCTCTGCGCAGCGCTCGCCCTTCCGGTACAAAACCTTGCACAGTCAATGTTAGGCTCAATGGACCTTTGGTTGTGTCACCACCAATTAACTGAATACCAAAGTAGTCTGCAAGTTTAAAAAAGGAGTCACAGAAGGGAGCAAGCCATGCTTCATCGACTTCCGGTATGGTTAAAGCAAACGACACCCACGCAGGCGTCGCCCCCATAGCGGCAAGGTCGCTGATATTCGAAGCCAAAGCTTTGTGTGCGACCCAAGCTGGATTCGCTTCCGTTAAGAAGTGGGTACCGGCCACTAAGGTGTCCGTGCTGACCGCAATCTCAACATTGCCTGGGGCTTTGACCAAAGCACAATCATCACCCGCCGCTAGAAGTACGTCTTTACGTTGGGGTTGTCGATTAACAAAATATTTTTCAATCAGGTTAAATTCGCCAGACATCACATGCCCTATCTTTAATGTTACAGAAATTGAGTTACAAAAAAGGCCAGCATAAAAGCTGACCTTTAGATTCAATAGACAAACGTCTTATTTCTTACGAACGTGCGGCGCTGCTTTATCAAGCACACCGTTCACAAACTTATGGCTGTCTTCTGCTGCAAATACTTTTGCAAGCTCGATAGCTTCGTTGATAACCACTTTGTATGGTACATCTTCGCGACGAGTCATCTCGTACATAGCTAAACGTAGAAGCGCGAGTTCCATCAAATCCAAATCTTGCATCGGGCGAGATACGAATGGACGAAGCTTACTATCAAGTTCCATGTGGCTAAGAGCAACACCAGTGAGTAGGTCGCGGAAATAGGCAACGTCTGTTTCAGGCATCGCAAGAGCAGGCTCTGCAGCATGATGCTCTTCTTCATCATACTTACCACCAGATAAGAACTGTTCTTCAACGGTAGCAATATTTTCTTTAGTAATTTGCCAAGAATAAATTGCTTGTAGAGCAAATTGACGTGCGTTACGACGTGCGGCTGGTTTCACACTGGCCCCCATTAGGAATCGATTTCAGAAAGAACGTTGATCATCTCAAGTGCGCTAAGTGCGGCTTCTGCACCCTTATTACCAGCCTTGGTTCCTGCGCGTTCAATAGCTTGATCGATCGTATCAACAGTAAGAACACCAAACGCTACTGGAAGAGAATATTCCAGCGACACTTGTGCCAAACCTTTATTACATTCACTGCAAACATAGTCAAAGTGAGGTGTACCGCCGCGAATAACTGTACCTAGAGATACAATCGCATCGAACTTACCCGTTTTTGCAACACGCTGCGCAACAAGCGGAAGTTCAACTGCACCAGGGCAACGAACAACAGTGATGTTGTCTTCGCTTACTTGTCCGTGACGCTTTAAAGTATCGATTGCACCAGAAAGTAAACTTTCGTTAATAAAACTGTTGAAACGAGCAATAACGATAGCAATTTTTGCATTTGGCGCTGGGAAGCCACCCTCGATCACTTTCATAAGCCTTCCTTTAACTATTTTCATCAAGTGAGAATCGCCGGATTCTAGCACAAAACTGTGAGCAATATCTAATGCTAATTTAGAAGAACAGACACCGGAGATGTAAATAGGATAACGCAGTACGGTTGCCGATGATATGGGAACAACATGTCGCTCAGCTTACGCATTTAACGCGCTGAAAATCCGGCTTAATGACTTTGCTGTTTGGGTCTAATTATTGCCCCAAACAGCAAACCGAGTTATCACGAATAGATAGGGCGATAAACAGAGAAATATCTGTTTATGCACCAGTCGCTTATTCGCAAACGTACTCAACAACGTTAAGGCCAAAACCACCCAATGCATGGTAACGCTTAGAGCTTGAAGAGAGTAGACGCATATCTTGAATGCCTAAGTCTTGCAGAATCTGAGAACCCACCCCAACACGACGAGAGGTACCTTGCTTCTTCGCCATTGTCGGTTGCTCATTTTTATCCTGAGCTTCGAATGTCTTCACTTTATGAATCAAAGAATCTGACGACTCCTCATTCCCAAGAATCACCAATACACCACCTTCGTCACCAATACGTTTCATCGCTTTATCTAATGACCAACTGCGCTCGGCACCACGATCAGAATGCAGCAGATCAGTAAACGTATCATGCAGGTGAACACGCACTAAAGGCGCTCCTTCAGATAGGTCGCCTTTCTGCATCGCATAGTGGATCTGGTTATCAATGGTATCGCGGTAAGTCACCAGCTCGAAATCACCAAACTCTGTTGGTAAGTGACATTGTGCGACACGTTCAATCGTGGTTTCGGTGTTGTTACGGTATTCGATCAAGTCAGCAATGGTGCCTAGTTTGATATCGTGTTTTTCAGCGAAAACCTCAAGATCTGGACGACGAGCCATAGTACCGTCGTCGTTTAGAATCTCAACGATAACGGATGCAGGCTCACAACCGGCGAGACGAGCTAAGTCGCACCCCGCTTCAGTGTGACCCGCGCGCGTTAACACACCGCCTTCTTGCGCTGTCAGTGGGAAAATATGGCCCGGTTGAACTAAGTCTGCCGCTTTGGCATCTTTCGCGACTGCCGCTTGAACCGTCACAGCGCGGTCTGATGCAGAAATACCCGTGGTTACGCCCTCTGCCGCTTCAATCGAAACCGTAAAGTTAGTGGTGTACTGTGCATTGTTGTCTTGCACCATAGGCGCAAGCCCCAGACGATTTGAACGCTCTTTGGTCAGTGTAAGACAGATTAAACCACGGCCATACATCGCCATAAAATTAATCGCTTCAGGCGTCACATGTTCTGCTGCCATGATCAGATCGCCTTCATTTTCACGATCTTCATCATCCATCAGGATAACCATTTTTCCTAGGCGAATGTCTTCAATAATTTCTTGAGGAGTACTAATTGGCATTGTTCTATATCCTTTGAAATGGTTCTGATTCCTAGAACCGACACTATTTAAACCTGATGATATTGCTGAACTTTTACAAAGTGCTATTGGGGGACTGAGTAAAGGCTATTAGGCAAAACCATTCTGCTGTAAGAATTCCATCGTTAATCGAGATTCAGGCTCAGACTCTTGTTGCTGACCTTGCAGTAAACGTTCCATATAACGGGCTAACACATCGACTTCTAGATTCACTTTACGACCAACATTGAATTGGTCAATAGTGGTTTCTGAAGAGGTGTGCGGAACGATAGTCAGCTTAAAAGCATTCTTACGTAAGTCATTCACGGTCAAGCTAATACCATCAACTGTGACGGACCCTTTTTGAGCCACGTACTTTGAGAGTTCAGCAGGCATTTCTACCCAGAACTCAATGGCACGACCGACTTGATTACGTTCAACAATCACCCCTACGCCATCAACATGACCAGACACAATGTGTCCGCCAAAACGCGTGGTCGGTAACATTGCTTTCTCAAGGTTTACCTTATCGCCCGCTTGGTAATCCATAAAGCCCGTTTTTTTCAGGGTTTCAAGCGAAAGGTCTGCGCTGTAGCTGTGGTCATTGAACTCAACCACCGTCAAACACACACCATTGGTCGCGATACTGTCGCCTAACTGAACGTCAGCCATATCGAGCTTGCCAACGTTAACCGTGACGGTGATGTCTTCTCCGCGGGGAGTGATGGCACTCAATGTACCTACGGCTTCTACAATTCCTGTAAACATTTTAAAACTCTTTTTGTTGTCAACGACACTGTGTAGTTGGAGTGACTATTTCGAAAATGGTTTCGCCGCTCTTGGTTCTGCCACGATTGATTTCGCCACAATTGGTTTCGCCACAATTGGTTTCGCCACAATTGGTTTCGCCACAATACGAATATCCACACCCACCAGTCGAATATCTTTAATATCTAGGTCAATCACATCCGACATTGAAGTGAGCCCTAATGCGCCCATCAAACCTCGTCCGTCACTGCCCATCAATTTAGGCGCTAAATAGAGGACAAGCTCATCCACCAGCTGTGCTTCAATCAAGCTTTTAGCTAATGTCGCGCCCGCTTCAACCCAAAGATGATCGATATGATTGGCAGGTAATTGACGCATCAGATCATGTAAATCGAGCTGACCTGCAGCTGTGGTTCTAACTTCAAGATCAGCAGACGCTTCAGCGACTCTCAACACGGGGGTTGGAGTCTGGAATAACTTAAGTTCAGGACGCAGTTGGTTTTGACGATCAAGTATCACGCGAATCGGCTGACGCAGCTTATCTTCAGCGTAATGCTGTTTGATACTGCTTGGCAACTCTGCCCAACGAACATTCAATGACGCGTTATCTTCAATCACCGTCTGGCTCGTAGATAACACCGCACCGGCTTTTGCTCGATAGTTCTGAACATCACGACGCGCTTCTGGCGACGTGATCCACTGGCTTTGACCATTGTTCAATGCGGTTTGCCCATCGAGACTCGCCGCCATCTTTAACTGTACGAATGGCATGCCCGTTTGCATACGCTTGATAAATGCCGGATTCAAGTCGAGAGCGTCTTGCTCTAGTAAACCGATTTCAACCTCAATACCCGCATCACGTAGCATTTTAATACCACGTCCTGCGACTTTTGGGTTAGGGTCCTGCATGGCACAAATCACTTTTGAAACTTGAGCCTTAATCAAACCTTCCGCACAAGGTGGCGTTCGGCCATAGTGCGAACAAGGCTCTAACGTGACATAAGCGGTCGCACCTTTTGCCTTGTCACCTGCCATGCGCATGGCGTGTACTTCAGCATGAGGTTCGCCGGCTTTGGCATGAAAACCTTCGCCAACGATCTGACCATCGGTTTGTACGATGACACACCCAACATTTGGGTTGGGTGCTGTCGTGTAAATGCCGCGTTTTGCTAACTGAATAGCACGCGACATCATTTGAAAATCTAGGGGAGTAAAATTGGACATGATTGAGGGGTTAATCCTCTAATTTAGCGATTTCTTCGCCAAACTCTCGGATGTCTTCAAAGCTGCGGTAAACAGAGGCAAAACGAATGTACGCCACTTTATCCAATTCTTTCAATTGGCCCATCACAAGGTTACCAATCATTTCGCTTGGTACTTCCCGTTCACCGGTCGCACGAAGCTGTGATTTAATCGTACTGATAGCCAGTTCAATCGCATCCGCACTCACAGGGCGTTTTTCGAGGGCTCGCTGAATACCGCCGACCATTTTATCTTCATTAAATGGTTCACGGTTTCCATTCGACTTGATGACTTTTGGCATCACAAGTTCTGCCGATTCGAACGTCGTAAAACGTTCATTACAAGCAAGGCATTGACGGCGACGACGAACCTGATGACCATCGGCGACCAGTCTTGAATCGATTACTTTAGTATCGTTCTCTGAACAAAAAGGACAATGCATATCACCTCCAAATAATTGGATATCAGTGTAACGGAATTGCTAAACGTAAGGAAAGAAAAAGGGCCAATTAAGGCCCTTTTGTGTGGTGATTCATTGATTATTGCTGCTCGACAGCCATTTCAAAAATGAGCAGAGGAGCAAAACCAGCGGTAAGCGTTAGCCACGAACTAAATAGTTTGCTTTACCCACCCATTTGTAACTGGTCAGTTCCTCTAACCCCATAGGACCGCGAGCGTGCAGTTTCTGAGTCGATACGGCGACTTCCGCGCCCAAACCAAACTGCGCACCATCGGTAAATCGCGTGGACGCATTCACATAAACGGCCGCAGAGCCTACCGAGTTAATAAAGCGCTCAGAGCTTTCGAGACTGTTGGTCATGATCGCATCGGAATGACTCGCATTGTGCACACGCATATGGTCAATCGCCTCTGCCACATCCGCAACCACTTTTACACCTAGCGTGTAGCTTAACCATTCAGTATCAAAGTCGCCTTCAACCGCATCACGTTGGTCTTCAAAACCCGCCAGCAGCGATTTTGCGCTGGCATCGGCAACCAAGGTCACCTTGCCCGCTAAACGCGCTTTCAGCTTAGCGAGGAAAGCTTCAGCAACGGTTTCATGCACTAACAAAGTGTCTAACGAGTTACACGCTGATGGCCGTTGCACTTTTGAATTTTCAACCACATCGACAGATTTCTCAAGATCCGCACTGTCATCAACGAAGATATGGCTGATACCAAAGCCGCCGATGATCACGGGAATGGTGCTGTTCTCTTTACACATCTTATGCAAACCAGCGCCGCCACGCGGAATGATCATATCCACGTAGTCATCCAGCTTAAGCAGTTGAGATACGAGTTCACGATCAGGTTTCTCGATGTACTGAACAGAAGCGGCTGGAAGCTGCGCTTTCTCTAATGCAGACTGGATAACTTTAACCAGTTCCATGTTCGAGAAAAACGTCTCTTTACCACCACGTAGGATGCTTGCGTTACCGGTCTTCAGACACAGAGCTGCAATATCGATGGTTACGTTCGGGCGCGCTTCGTAGATAACACCCACCACACCAAGTGGCACGCGGCGGCGAGACAGTGACATACCATTTTCCAGTACTTTACTGTCCATTTCACTGCCAACCGGGTCATTCAGGCTGATCACATTACGCACATCATTCGCGATGCCGGTTAAACGCTCTTCGTTGAGAAGTAGACGGTCAAGCAGTGCATCTGTCAGACCCGCTTCGCGACCCAGTTCGATATCTTTTGCGTTTGCTTCTAAAATCGTTGCTGCGTTTGTTTCTAACTCATCAGCAATGATCGCCAATGCCTTGTTCTTTTGCGCCGTTGATGCGGTCGCTAGGTGGAAAGCCGCGTCTTTTGCTGCTATCCCCATGTTAGTTAAATCCACGTTTAACGCTCCCTAAATTCTGTCTTTGGATGGATAAGGCGACGGCTGATATCTAGATGCTCGCGCTAAATCTGCGGTTCATCGCCTTATCATCTCGAACTACTCTTGAATCACAACCAAGTCGTCACGGTGAATGACTTCTGATCCGTAATCGTACCCAAGAATAGCGCCAATATCTTTACTGTGCTTGCCTGCTATTTTAGCTAAATCTTGGCTTGAATAACTGGCGATACCACGCGCAACCACCTTGCCTTTACTGTTGGTGACTTGGGTAACTTCACCACGAGAAAATTCGCCTTGAACTCGAATCACCCCTTTCGCCAGCAAGCTGCTGCCCTTGGTGTTGACGGCATTGACTGCACCATCGTCGACCACAATGTCTCCGGCAGAAGCCGGGCCCGCTAAAATCCAACGTTTACGGTTTTCTAGCGCTTCTTCTAAAGGCAAGAAACGGGTCCCTTGTGGATTGTCACTCAATGAGTCAAATACCACATTTTCCGCACTGCCTGCGGCAATAATGACTTCAATACCAGCACGGCGAGCAATATCAGCAGCCTGCAGTTTGGTTGCCATGCCACCGGTACCTAACGTAGAACCACTGCCGCCAGCGATCTTACGCAGTGTGTCATCAATGGTTTTCACTTCCTTGATGAGCTCGGCATTTGGGTCTTTGCGAGGGTCGGCCGTAAACAGACCTTTTTGGTCGGTTAACAGTAAAAGCTTATCAGCACCGCATAAAATACCCACCAATGCCGATAAATTATCGTTGTCACCCACTTTAATTTCATTGGTCGCTACTGCGTCGTTTTCATTCACCACGGGAATAATATCGTGTTCAACGAGTGCGTTGATCGTGTCACGCGCATTAAGAAAACGCTCGCGATCATCAAGATCGGCGCGAGTCAGTAGCATCTGGCCAATTTTAAGGCCATAGATAGCGAATAAAGACTCCCAAACTTGAATCAACCGACTTTGCCCTACGGCCGCAAGCAACTGTTTGCTCGCCATCGAGTTGGGAAGTGCGGGGTAACCAAGGTGCTCACGCCCTGCTGCAATAGCGCCAGACGAAACCATAACCACCGAATGGCCTTGTTTTTTTAATTCAGCACATTGACGAACCAACTCAACCATGTGAGCTCGATCTAATGCCAATGTTCCACCAGTTAAGACACTGGTACCCAGTTTAACAACGACAGTTTTACGCTGTGCTGTTGTCCCGCTTTGATGATTGATTGTCATGAAGTCTTTTATGGATAAAACAAATAAGAGGTGATGTTTTAGCAATCAACAAGAGAATTCACAAGTAGAAAAGGTGCGAAATCGCACCTTTTTACTTTATAGAGAAGAGTAACCTTTAAAATCAGACGAATTCGACAGACTCTTCGTCGAACTGAACGCTGATTTCAAATTTATTTTGAAGTTCATCGATCAACTTTTGGTGGAAGGCCTCTTGAGTACGAGAGACCTCAGCCACCACCTTTTTCGGTAATGGCAAAGGCTCCCAATGACCATCGATGTTGTACTTACCTGTGTTGTATTTGGCCGAAAATCCGTCTCCCGACTTATCCAACTCTAACCACCATCCCCAGAACTCGCGCTCTTCTGGTGACTTTTTATCGTTCACACACACCGACAAACAATCAAAAATATAATGACCCTCTTCTGATTGTGGCTCCCTCAGGTAAGGACCAATAGCCTTCAAAACATTTAACAGTCGGTAATGGGTTGGTTGTTGTGTCACTTTTGACATATTGAATCTCCGTTTTCAATGTTAAGAATGACGAACTCAGACAGTAATACGTAGAAACTACCCTGTTGGGTGTTATCAATAACCTCTGAGTATCAAGCACTTAGTTTGTACACTTTTCATGCTTAACTAATTTCGGAGAGATGTCACCTAAATAATTCATCTTCAAGCCATTTTATCGCCAATTCGAGGGATTGCTCATACCCTTGTGTAATTGACTTCGCTTTGATTTGCTTCGCTTTCCCATACTGGCTGTAAATGGCAACCAGTTGATTATCCATTGCCGGTGATACCGGGTCCCCTTCCAAGGCCAATGCTAAGATAGGAACGCGCGTTTTACTATTCGACAACAAACCTTGTACTTTCAATGACCACGCCATCAGTTGTCCTGAGAGACTATTGATATCCACGGCACCTTTACCAAGACGAGAAGCCAGTACATCGAGATGCATCTTAGGCATCTGCTTGAGTTTGTCGGTATGAACAAAGATATCGTGGATCGGAGCACCAAGAGAGATACATGCTTTGATCTTCTGCTGCTCAACAAACGACAACCTAACCATAGCGTTGCCACCAAAGCGGAAGCCAAACAAGCCGACCTTATGATGATCAACCCAAGGGATATTCGGCAACTCATTCAACACCGCTTGATGCAAACATGAAGAGTCTTCAGTCAATGGCCAGTGAGAGCTGTGCCCTATCGATGGCATGTCTACCGTCAGCATCGCGATATTCTTAGGTGCTAAGTAATCCCGAAACAAGCGCCACATATCCGTTTGTAAACTATCTAAACCCGCGCTGACAATCACAACCGGTTGTGGCTTGTCTGTTTTGGTTAGATGTAAATTCGCTTTGATCTTCTTGTTTTGGTATGGGATATCAATCTGTTTGACGATCAACTTAGTGTGTTTTATCGCTTCAGAGTAAGCGGTATTGGCCAACACTTGAGCCTGAGCGGCAAGGCTATCGTTTTTCAGATGTGGATAGCCGGCAATGCTGAAACACAAAGATGCTGAAAATAGCTCTTCAGCCCGCTCTTCTTCACTCTTCTCATTAGAACGATTTTGATGCTGCATACCAAGTTTAGTCCACTCGTATGCCCAGTTACCGCTTCGGTAGCCCATCACAGTATCTAACCACTCATCAGTAGTGCGTGAATTATCGGATGACGCGATTCTCGCTAACACGGCTTCTTGCTCTATTGGGTTGACCCCCTGCCATGCCCACTGCAGACGCCTTAGGTTTCGGTACCAAGACGAGTTTTGCTGCTCACGCTTCTCATCCAGTAATTCTTGCGAACTTGGCATGTACTGCGTCAGCATCGAGGTTTCTTTAGCCTGCTTGTGCTTAACAAATAATGTTTCCGAAAGGTTTGAGCTCGTTTCTTCTGATTCAGACATTGGGGTACTTAATAAGAAATGGTTGTGACTCATAGTATAAAAAAAAATGACCCTATATAGGGTCATTTATCAAAAAACTTAGCTTACGCTTATTTTACCTTGCGATTTACAGGTTCAACATAACTTAGGCTAGTATCCCAAGGTTGTTCAATCCATGTGTCTTGAGCGATATCGACGATGTACTCATCAAGCAAATGTGCGCCTGATGGCTTAGCACAAACTGCGATTAATTTCGCTTTAGGGTACATTTCGCGAAGCTTACGTGCAGTGTCACCACTATCGACAAGATCTTCAACAATCAGGAAGCCTTCGCCATCACCTTCAGGTGCTTTAACTACCGTCATATCACGTTGGTGATCATGGTCGTAGCTAGAAATACAAATCGTATCTACGTGACGAATACCTAACTCACGAGCCAGTATAGCACCTGGTACTAACCCCCCACGGCTTACAGCCCAAATGCCTTTCCACTGCTCGGCTGGCATTTGTTTTTCTGCTAGTTGACGGCAGTAAGTCTGCATATTGTCCCAAGTGATAACGAATTTGTTACTCATAGTATAAAACCTAATAATATTGTCATGTTATGAGAAGCTCTGCCAAGCACAGCTTCTTCAGCAGTTAAGCCGAAATCTAGACGATTAAGCGAAAATGTATTTAATAATAAAGATAACCGACATTACCCAAACAGCAGGAGAAACGTCACGACCTTTACCGCTTAACAACTTAATTGCAGCATAAGCGATGAAACCCAGTGAAATACCCTCAGCAATAGAGTATGTCAGAGGCATAAGCAGACATGTTACCACGACTGGTGCAGCTTCTGTAAGATCACGCCAATCAATGCCGACTAAACCAGACATCATTAGAATGGCGACATAGAAAAGCGCACCGGATGTAGCGTAAGCTGGGATCATACCGGCCAATGGTGAGAAGAAAAGAGCCAATAGGAATAAGATACCAACCACCACTGCGGTTAGACCGGTACGGCCACCTTCAGCGACACCAGCCACACTTTCAACGTATGAGGTGGTATTGGATGTACCCAGCAGAGCACCAATAGACGTTGCCGTTGAGTCTGCAAGTAGTGCTTTATTCAAGCGCGGTAGCTTACCGTCTTCTTTGATTAAATTGGCTTTCGTTGCAACCCCCACCAAAGTACCCGCAGTATCAAACAAATCAACGAATAAGAACGCGAATATCACTGAAACCATGCCAATATCAAATATAGCCGAGAAATCAAGCTGCAAAAATGTTGGAGCTAAACTTGGCGGTGTAGACATAATGCCGCCATATTGAACATCACCAACCGCAACACCGATCACGGTAATAGCAAGAATGGCAATCATTACCGCACCTTTCACACCGCGGTGAACCAGAGCAACAGTAAGGAAGAAACCCAGAGCGCCTAGGATTGGAGCAATCGCCGTAATATCACCCAGTGAGACTTTCGTTGCAGGGTTAGACACCACGATACCAGCATTACTAAGCGCAATAAACGCAAGGAAAAGGCCGATACCAGCCGATATACCAACACGCAGTGACATAGGAATCGAATTGATGATCCATTCACGGATCTTAAAGAGGCTTAAGAAAATGAAGATGACGCCGGAAACGAAAACCGCCGCCAAAGCAACTTGCCACGTATAACCCATTCCCATCACAACAGCATAAGTAAAGAACGCGTTCAGCCCCATACCTGGAGCTTGAGCAATAGGGTAATTCGCAACAAAGCCCATAATGAAACAGCCAATAGCAGCCGCTAAACAGGTTGCGACAAAGACAGCGCCATGGTCCATACCTGCATCAGATAGAATCATTGGGTTTACAAAAATGATGTAAGCCATTGTTAGGAAGGTTGTCAGGCCTGCGATGATTTCAGTATGGACATTTGTGCCATTTTCACTGAGTTTGAATAGCTTTTCGAGCATTTTCGAATCCTATATGGGTAAGAAGTAAACGGTTGCGTAAACGATTGGCCGTGATTATAAAGTTATCAAATAACAAATTCTAGATAGAATTAGGGCTCTAAACGATATTTATCAAAATAGTATCGACATCAAAGTGATAAAAAAAACAAGCTATAAAAACATTAACCATTAAAAACAAATAATTAAAGTAGTAGGCGACGATAAAGTCACTTGATTATCATTTCGAAAAAACGCCATTTTTATTGAAAATCCTTTGATTAAATTTTCAGTTTATACCGGCAAGAACTSGTCATTTTTCAACATAATTAGTTATAAAGTGAAAATTAACGATTTGACGTTAGAAAAACAACCGCAGTGAGTGGTAGAGAAATGACAAATGGAGAGAGTGGAAAGTGGCAGGCAAAAAAAACGCCACTCAAAAATGAGTGGCGGTAGAATCTGTCAACCAAGGGTTGTAAAAAAATTCCAATATTAGGGGTGAACAAACTGTTCAAGTCACATGCGTTGGTTTAGTAACCAAAGCTTGTTGGGTATGCAAAGTTGCTAGTATAAACCGAGCTGTTAATCCAGAACATTGCAGATGGTAAACCTTTCATAACTATCACCTTAGTAAATCAATAAAAAACGAATATGATTTCTCAGTTCCTTGGAGGCGATAAAACGGACTCATCCTTTGAGCATTTACTCTTCACTTCAGAAGTTGGTTACTAATATACCACTAAGAAAAAAGATTACAACAACTTTCCGATAAACTTCACACTTTTGAAAGAAATTGTTATTTATACAACTTAATTGAGTAATTAAATTACAAAATTGTTTTTAAATTACCTATCAACCCAGCAGTATTAAGCATACAAATGCGTATTTTTAATCAAGCAAACAAACTGGCGTTTAAAAATTGAGGTGTCTGAGGCTTAGAAGCACTACTCGTAAAAACACGCAAGTGGTATGCTGTTGCCATTAAAACAGACCCATATTTTAGATTTTTGTTCTAATTTATCATCCATTGAAACTCTAAATATATGGCAATCAAATAAAAAAGGAGTCATCCGTGTCTGAATTCCACTCTGAGATCAGTAAATTATCCCCTGCCCCTATTTGGCAGTTTTTCGATAAAATTTGTTCAATCCCACACCCATCGAAACATGAAGAAGAGCTTGCTCAATACATTGTTACTTGGGCAACAGAGCAAGGCCTAGATGTACGTCGCGACCCAACGGGCAACGTATTCATCAAAAAGCCAGCAACGGCGGGTATGGAAAACAAAAAAGGTGTGGTGCTACAAGCTCACATCGATATGGTTCCACAAAAGAACGAAGACACCGTTCATGACTTCGCTAAAGATCCAATCCAACCATACATTGATGGTGAGTGGGTTACCGCTAAAGGCACAACGCTTGGCGCTGACAACGGCATGGGCATGGCTTCTTGCCTAGCGGTTCTTGCTTCAAACGAAATCCAACACGGTCCTATCGAAGTTCTACTCACCGTCGATGAAGAAGCAGGCATGACGGGTGCTTTCGGTCTTGAAGCGGGTTGGTTAGAAGGCGATATCCTTCTTAACACCGATTCAGAGCAAGAAGGCGAAGTGTACATGGGTTGTGCTGGCGGCATCGACGGTACAATGACATTTGAAATTGCACGTAACGCCATTCCAGCTGACTTCGTAACACGTAAGCTAACGCTAAAAGGCCTAAAAGGCGGTCACTCTGGTTGTGATATCCACACCGGTCGTGCAAACGCAAACAAACTGCTTGCTCGCTTCCTAGCGGGTCACGCAAAAGAGCTAGACCTTCGCATCGTCGAATTCAAAGGGGGCAGCCTTCGTAACGCGATCCCTCGTGAAGGTTTCGTCACGGTTGCTGTTCCTGCGGCAAACCAAGAAAAACTGGCTTCACTATATAACGACTACACTGAGCTGCTTTCAACAGAGCTAGGTAAAGTAGAAGACAGCAGCGTGACTTTCAATGAAGAAGCGTCTGTAGAAATGGGCGCACTTGCGTCAGCAGACCAAGCTCGCTTCATCGCGGCACTTAACGCCTGTCCAAACGGCGTGATTCGCATGAGTGACGAGATTGAAGGTGTTGTTGAAACGTCTCTAAATGTAGGGGTTATCACAACAGAAGAGAATTCAATCACGGTGCTTTGCCTGATCCGTTCTCTTATTGACTCCGGCCGTAGCCAGGTTGAAAGTATGTTGAACTCAGTAGCAGAACTGGCAGGTGCTAACATCGCGTTTTCTGGTGCTTACCCAGGTTGGAAACCAGACGCAGATTCAGAGATCATGCATATCTTCCGCGATATGTACCAAGGGATCTACGGTCACAAACCAAACATCATGGTGATCCATGCTGGTCTTGAGTGTGGTCTGTTCAAAGAACCTTACCCGAACATGGATATGGTCTCTTTCGGCCCAACCATCAAGTTCCCACACTCTCCTGATGAAAAGGTGAAGATCGATACTGTTGAGCTGTTCTGGGACCAAATGGTTGCATTGCTTGAAGCGATCCCAGAAAAAGCATAATTCGATAAGCTATCGTCTTTTTCAATAAATGATGTTGTCATTAAACATCGCTTATCGACACAAAATAAAACAGGTACTCAATGAGTACCTGTTTTTGTATCTCGATCAGATAAACGCTTAAGCGCGTGAAGCTGCGTAACTTTCTAGCTCATCAATCGATGTCTGCGCAACAACTTCTCCATCGATGAAATACGTCACCATCTCACCGTCACGAACACCGATCAAGGTCGCTCGCTCACCAGATTGGTAGGTAATGTCCATTTGGATAGTATTCTCATCAATCTGCTGCATTTGACCTTTCTTAATCATATTGGTATGAGTGATAGGGCCGACAGGCGCTTCAGTCAATGACTTATCTAAGTGATGGTTAATATCAAGGTAAGTATCCATCTTTGCATCAAAGATATGTGGAGAACCCGTGAGTGGGTTGCTCCCCGTCCAAAACTCTAGTGAGTTAAAGACCAAATAGTCAGCTGCAACAGTAAGACCATAAGCAGGCGCTAGTAGCATGTTTAATCCACCACGAGCGTAGCGGTTATCAACAGCTTTAAGGTTAAACTTCATTAAGTACCCGGTAACAGCGTTACTACCGACACAACCAGACAGCGCGACAGAAACCGCTGCTATTGCAACGATTTTTGTAATTGTTTTTTTCATTTTCATCTCGAGATATAAATTTGGCTGCCAAAAATGGCGATGGATACTATCAATCCACCTAACGGCAAATATCATTAAAAAAACAGAGTATTGTCAGAAAAATGCCAATTTAAAACGAACTCAAATGGTCAAAATAGAAAAGAGAAAACAATTCTCACCCCCCTCCATAAAAAACTTTTGTCGTGACCGCAAAGTGATTGATTCGTACTAAAAATCAACGGTTGCTACATTCCGTGTTAATGAATTATCACCCTGTTGAGACCCCGTAAATGGCAAGACTAAAACCTAATCAACCATTCGAATTACTTGGTTATACTGTTCAGCCAGGACAACGAAAGGAGATAGAACTACAAGCAGCTCAGCTGTACACACACTCTCCACTTTCGATCCCGATTGAAATCATTCACGGTCGCCAAGCTGGCCCGACCCTTATGGTCAATGCAGCGATCCATGGCGATGAGCTAAACGGTGTCGAGATTGCACGACAATTAACGAATGCCATTGAACCAAAGAAATTAAAAGGTACATTGATTATTGTGCCGATTGTTAATGTGTTTGGCTTCATCCATAAGTCTCGCTACCTGCCAGACCGTCGTGATCTAAACCGTTGTTTCCCTGGCAGTGAAAAAGGCTCATTGACATCACGTATCGCTTACACCTTCTTCGAAAACGTAGCGAAGCACTGTGATTATATTTTGGATCTACACACGGGGGCGATTCACCGTACCAATCTGCCGCAGATCCGAGCAAATCTATCGAACCCTGAAACACTGCGTATCGCAAAAGCATTCGCAACCCCCGTCATTATTGACTCGCCACTGCGTGACGGTTCACTGCGTAGCGAAGCGGAAAAGCTGGGGATTCCAGTATTAACTTACGAAGGTGGTGAAGCGCTGCGTTTTGATCACCTAGCGATTCGTGCGGGTTACCTTGGCGTGCATCAAGTCATGAAAGAGATCGGCATGCTACGCCCTAACCGTAAAAAGTTACCAGAGCCAGTATTAAGTAAATCGACCAGTTGGCTCCGCGCTGAATCAGACGGTATTTTGCGTAATATGGTAGGACTTGGCGAACAGGTTGAAGCAGGACAAACTCTCGCTTATATCAGTTCACCTCTGGGGCACGAAGAAAGCCAAGTGATCACCACCAAAGGCGGAATCGTGATTGGTCAGCAAACTCTCCCCTTAGTCAATGAAGGTGATGCGATATTCCACATCGCTTACTTTAAACAAGACGATGATGAAGTGGGTCAATCTGTAGAAAGTTATATTGAAGAAGTAGCAGAAGACGATTGGTTAACAGCACTGAACAACTGAGAATCCTAACGCATGCTTGGACAAGTTCGCAGTGAGAGACTCCAAGTATTTAAAGTAAAAAGCCCCAATGATAGTTGCCTATTGAACTGACCCCCAATAGTTGGACACCAATTATTGGGGGTCTTTTTATGTCCAAATATAGCCGAGAGCTAAAATGTATCATTGCTAAGCAATACTTAGATGGCACGTCATCTCTCTACTTAGCAAAACAATATTCAATTTCTTCAAGACAGATACGGTATTGGGCTCAAGTCTTTGCCATCCATGATACTGATTCATTTTTACCAACTAAGCATGCCGCGACTGCTCAAACA